>JAAHGR010000037.1 GCA_010672425.1 Symploca sp. SIO2E6 | reverse complement strand
GCCTTTGATTCCACAGGAGTTGCCAGAGGATGCTTCGCCTTTGATTTCACAGGAGTTGCCAGAGGATGCTTCGCTTTTAGTTCCACGGGGGACTTTAAATCCGGTCCCCCCCTTAATAAGGGGGGTTAGGGGGGATCTCAACACGGTAACTAGCAACTTACGTTATTAGGTTGGGTACTTTTATATCTGGTTGATGAACATCGAATTCACTGAGGCTGACTAAAGTTGATGGCAATTCAGGCTGCATTAATTCATAGAGACGTTGAACTCGAACCTGAAGGTGGTAAACTGGTTGCTCCTCCGGTGGTAATGGGAATGGTTCTGAAGTCACTCCTGGTTTTGATAAAACACAGGTTCCATGAACCTCTTTTGCTATCAAAGCAGTTTCCAAAGCTTGAGGATTGGTATAAGTTAATAGTTCTAGACGCATATGGTATTTGCTCAAGGTTTGGCGTAAAGTTGAGAGCAATTGTTTGGCAGAGTTGGTCTGTTCTGAATTTTCGATAGTCTCTAAGCTAGCTTGCGGTGTAGCATTGAATTCCTCTTCAACTACCCCCAGACGCATACTGAGGGAGGAACGCACTGCCACGGCGTAGAGAGTGATGGATAGCATAGTACCAACTAGAGCTTCCGTTAAGGCTACATCTGCTGCTCCAAACAAACTGTAAACTAGTGCTGCGACAGCACCTAAAATGCCTCGCATCACTATGGCATGATAGGGATTTCCTTGAGTAACTACCATCCCAGCAGTTAGGGGAAGTAGTACGGTAATGGCCACAATATAAATATCTTCCTTCATTCTTTACCTCTACCACTAGAACAATAAGCCAAGACATACCCCAGAACCGTATTCCAAATCGACAGGGAAATCAGCGCAAGAATTAGCAATGGCCATTCTCGGGGTATTTTGAGGAGTAGTCCCACAATAATACTCATCGAACCCAGAGTATCTGCGACGGAAAGACTATGGAGTTTGAAGAGAATCGAGCGATCGCCAACTAGGGGCCAGGTTCCCCAAAACCAAAAGACAATTCCTAGGCCAATACACAAATAACTAATAGTATTAACAATCATATAGCGTTTGGAGAATAGGATGTGAATGTTGAATGATGTAAAAAAGGAGTCAGGAGCCAGGAGTAAGGAGCCAGGAGGGAAGAAGACAGAAGTTTTTTTCGTGAGGTACATCCAATTTTGATGCTCCTATTCCCGATTTCCAACAACAAACAACAAACAACAAACAACAAACAACCAATAACTTTGTACATCATGTAAATCATAAACACTATATTTCATTCACCCTTCTCAGAACATGAGCTAGCAACATTAAGGCAGCATTCCCTACACTCAAAATCAGTACCCCAACTACCCCAATCATCCAGTCATCCCGTAAAACAGAGACAATCAGAATCATGATCGAGGTTTTGGTGGCGATGCTAGCAAAGGCCAACATTTTTTGCCAAATATTTTCATCCTGCCAAGCTTCATAGATGGGGATGAGTAACGCTAGAATCATTCCTATGAGCACCCAATTCATCTCTTGTTCCTCCTTAGTACTCGATGAACTTCATACCAGCCATCTTCGTGATATTTCAAAACAATGGTTTTTGGTGTAAAAGTGATCAGAAAAATATCTAAAAAGATTAGTCCCGGTGTCCGCTGTTGTTTAACCTTTTCCATGACAATATCTTCCCGAGTGTGGGGACGGAACATAATCTCCAAGGCTTCCCAGTATGCCTGGGGAATAGCTACGATGATTTCCCCGAGTACTCGCAGCCAATCTTTCAAAGCAGAGGCTCTGATGTAGCGTCGTGGTAATAAAAAGGCTACAGCAACACCGATAATTATATTGGCCACACTGAGATCTGCAGTCAACAGAAACCAGATAACCAGTCGCAATAGTAAATCGAGATATCCAATCATGTTAGTATCGCTATGGGGAATTCAAAATTTAAAATTCAAAATTTAAAATGCTTATAGAGTAAGGATTATATCAATCTCAAACTGGTGGGGTATTTCTGCCGTACTGCACTAATACTATCCAAAAAAGCAGGGTTAACATCAAACTCATCACCCCGATCAAATGATCGAATTGCTCCAGCATACGGGGCAGTTTGAGGGTGGCTCGCTGGAAAATGAGCAAGTATACTAGCCAACCGATACCAATAGTTACCAAAGGTTTAATAATATTGTAGATGGTATAGGCATCGTAATAAACGCAATTGGCGATAATTAATCCACCCAGTAAAATAGTCATTGCTGACCAGAAACCTGGTTTGACTTTTCCTTCACCCCCATGAGGTAGAAAAATAAATTTAGCGAAGGAGATGGCGGTTCCCAAAGCGGCAATATTCATGCCAATCACTTGCCAAGGTACGAGATTCTTCATGGTCAAAACTTTGGCTCCAAAACCAGATAATAGGGGAAAACCGGAGATGGAGAAGCTAGCTATAACTAGAGCGCACCAGATGGGAGTAGGAATTGCTATCTGTTTTAACTCTTTGAGATTGCGGCTAGGTAAATTACCTGCAATCAGAAACAAAGCTGATTTCACTAAACCGTGGGTTAAGGCATAAAAGCCACCCACTTCCGGCGCTGCAAGGATAAAGCCTAATTGGGAGACGGTATGAAAAGCTAGCATACGCTTGGTGTCTTTTTCCCAGACGGCATAGCCGACTCCCATAAGTGCTGTTCCCACGCCGAAAATACGGACTATGGGATCAAGTTCCTCTACCATGAGAGCACAGCGCAATAAGGGAAAAACGCCAGTTTTAACGACAACTCCTGACAGTAATGCCGATACTGGTGTTTCCGATTCCGAGTGAGTCAAGGGTAACCACAAGCCGGAGACAAAGATGCCTCCCTTGGTTAAAAGTCCCAGAAAAATCAAGGCAACTGCCTCCGGTGGAGCCTGCCGCAACCCTTCAAACCCAAAGGAATGATTTGCCTGATAAACTAGTACCGCACCGATCAGGTAAAATAGCATAGCTATATTGCTAACAAAGAGATAGCGTAAGCCAACCCAAATCGAGCGATCACTACGGGGATAGGCAATCAAGAGAAAAGCGGCAATACTAATTACCTCTAAGGCTACATAGACGCTGATGAAATCTGCACAGATAAATACAGCGTTGACGCTACCATGCAAAATGATGGTTTGGGTATAGAAAAAGGCGGTTTTATCGCTGCGCCAACAGTAGAGGATAACTGCTGCTGTCACTAGTGCATTAGTCAGGATGAAGAAAGCACTTAAGGGATCGACAACTAAGGATACACCAAAGTTATCTAATAACGTTAAGTTTAGGGGTGAAGAGTCGATTCTCTCTAACCCATAACCAAAGGAAACCAGCGCTACCCCCAGGGCCAGGTAGCGATCGAGCTTAGGGATAAGATAAATACTAAACCCGATAAACAATGGTAGGGCAATCCAGGCAATTGTGATCGAACTCATGGTGTATAGCGTTTCCATCTGGATCATAAGCATAAAAGGGAACAGGGAACTTCGGAATAGGGAAATGAATACAGAGGTTGTTTTATTAAAAAAAACGACAATCTAGATTTACGACTCATTTGGAAACGCTATATTACAACAATACTTGCATCAGCAATTGCTCACCGAAAGCGGCGGGAAGCCCATTCCTTCTCTAGATGGGAGGGATAGCCGCCCGCCGCTTTGTTGTTTGTTTTTTGTTTTTTGTTTTTTGACAAACAACTAACAACCAACAACTTGCTAACACGTTAGCGTAGCGGCACGAAGTGCAATCCCCCGTGTTTTACCCAGGGGATGAGTTAATTTTTCTTTCCCTCATCTCCCCATCCCCCCATCTCCCCATCTCCCCTAATGTGGTGTATTATGCTTCTCAATCTCATGGGTTTCCAGAGTGGGATTATCTCGTGAGAGTTTCATCACTCCCACTAGCATTAAGGCTTGGATTGAAAAGCCAATCACGATTGCGGTTAAAATGACTGCCTGGGGAACCGGATCAGCGTAAGCCACCGGCTCAGCATGAGAAGCAATGGGAGTAAACAGACCCCCTCGCGCTGCAATCAAAACGTAATAACCGATAACCCCAGTACTCATCACATCCATGGAGATGATCTTCATCATGAGGTTCTTTTTGAGGATGATAGCGAAAAATCCACACAATATGGTGGCAAATATGCAGGCTTCTAACATAGGATTGACAGATTTATATCATAGATTTTAATCTATGGATTAGTATTTCACCATTGATTAAAGTCTAACAATAAACTACTGAAACTGTGATCATCAAATTGTGGAATAATCTATCTTCCCACACTCCCCACAGTCCCCACACTCCTTCTAAACCAAGAAATTAGCTGTGTCACGGCACTCTTGTCTAGCAAAAGTTTTACCCCGATTTATGGCAAATATTGATATTTATTGCCAGTCGGATATCAAATCAAACGGGAACTAGCAGAGATTAGAAAAGGACGCAGCATTGAAAAGCTCATTACTTATTCAGCAAACCCTAGGTAGTACAAAACGAAGTGAGGCGCACGCTTCGACTCAAGGAGTGATCATGATAATCATTTTTAAAATGGAGGAGAGCACGCTATGTGCCTCTCCTCCATTTAATCCGATTTAACCCAGCCGGTAGGGCTTTTGCTTCTAGGGTTTCAACTTCTTCGCATCAGAAGCCCCGACTAATGCGATTTAACGCAGTCGGTAGGGCGTTCGTCTAAGGAACCTTACCCAGTAATGGTTTTGGCTGCCAAACTAACGACCTTTGATTATAGTAACACATCTTGCAAAATTGCCAAATAAACCCTCAAATCACCTCCCAGTAAGGGATAGACGCGGAGACACGGAGACACGGGGACGCGGAGACGCGGAGACGCGGAGAAAAGAATTTTCATACATGGTGGTGAAATTTTTTTCATGGGGACTGCCTCCTGCCTCCTGCCTTCTTTCTTCAGAAACTTGGTCTTGTATTGATTCAATTCTTTAATCTAAAATCTAAAATCTAAAATCCTTTAACTACTAGAGAATGCAAACGCAAGACAGGGTTACCACAGAATCTACCGTCGCAGCCGCGATGGCTAAGGCTCAAGACTATTTGCTCAACTTACAATATCCTGAGGGTTACTGGTGGGCAGAGTTAGAGTCGAATGTCACCATTACCTCGGAAGTAGTCCTACTCCATAAAATTTGGGGTACAGATCACGCCAGACCCTTATCCAAAGCCGAAGCTTATCTGCGTAGTCAACAGCGGGAACACGGAGGTTGGGAACTCTATTATGGGGATGGTGGGGAAATAAGTACTTCTGTGGAAGCCTATATGGCTCTCAAACTCTTGGGGGTGCCAGCAACAGATCTTGCTATGCTCAAAGCTAAGAAATTTATCCTCGAACAGGGAGGTATCAGCAAGACCAGGATTTTCACTAAGTTTCACTTAGCCTTAATTGGCTGTTATGACTGGCGGGGTGTTCCTTCGATTCCCCCTTGGGTCATGTTATTACCGGAACAGTTTCTGTTCAGTATCTACGAAATGTCAAGTTGGGCGAGGGGAAGTACGGTACCTCTGTTGATTGTGTTTGACCAGAAGCCGGTCTATCAAACTAACCCTGCTATTACCTTAGATGAACTTTATACCGAGGGCGCTGGTAATGTCCAGTTTGAATTACCCCGTCATGGGGATTGGACAGATCTCTTTGTTGTCCTCGATGATGCCTTTAAATTAGCAGAAGACTTAGAAGTTGTGCCCTTCCGGCAAGAGGGACTCGAGGCAGCTGAGCGCTGGGTATTAGAGAGGCAAGAAGTTACCGGAGACTGGGGTGGTATTATCCCGGCAATGCTCAACTCCCTGTTAGCCCTGCGTTCCTTAGACTATGATGTCACAGACCCGATTGTGGTCAGGGGACTCGCAGCAGTAGATAATTTTGCGATGGAAACTGACCAAACTTACCTCATTCAACCCTGTATTTCCCCTGTCTGGGATACCGCCTGGGTCATCCGAGCCTTAGTCGATTCTGGCATAAGTCCTGACCATTCTGCCTTAGTTAAAGCTGGGGAATGGCTGTTAAGCAAGCAAATTGTGGACTACGGCGATTGGGTAAAGAAGAATCCCCAGGGTAAACCTGGAGGTTGGGCTTTCGAGTTTGAAAATCGCTTTTATCCAGACTTAGACGATTCTGCCGTGGTAATCATGGCTCTGGATGGAGTCCAACTGCCTCAAGAAGACCAAAAACGAGCAGCGATGGCTCGTGGGGTTGCTTGGATAGCTTCCATGCAATGCCAAGAAGGCGGCTGGGCAGCTTTTGATCTTAACAACGATGCAGACTGGCTCAACTATTTGCCCTATGCAGAC
The DNA here is from genome assembly GCA_010672425.1 of Symploca sp. SIO2E6. Lineage (GTDB taxonomy): Bacteria > Cyanobacteriota > Cyanobacteriia > Cyanobacteriales > Coleofasciculaceae > Caldora. Next base: position 21,275 of record JAAHGR010000037.1, on the reverse strand, counting down.
CTCAAAGCGATGATTGACCCCAACACCGCTGATGTCACTGCTCGTGTGCTAGAAATGCTGGGTTCGTGTAATTTATCTATAGATCAAAGTAAACTAAAGCGATCGCTTACTTATTTGCTTTCGGAACAAGAAACCGATGGCAGTTGGTTTGGTCGGTGGGGAGTAAACTATATCTATGGTACCAGTGGAGCCCTCTCGGCTTTATCCGTAATTAACCCTCAACAGCACCGCCTCAGTATCCAACGAGGAGTTAGTTGGCTCGTTAGCTGTCAAAATACCGATGGCGGCTGGGGGGAAACTTGTCGCAGCTATGATGATCCGACTCTGAAAGGACAAGGAGATAGTACCGCCTCCCAAACTGCTTGGGCCCTCATCGGTTTAATCGCAGCAGGAGAAGCGATCACTAATTGGGAAACAGAAGCGATTAAGCAAGGTATCGACTACTTAGTGGCAACTCAGCTCCCAGATGGTAGTTGGAATGAAGACTATTTTACAGGAACTGGCTTTCCTAGTCATTTCTATTTGAAGTACCATTTTTATCAACAGTACTTTCCTTTGATTGCTTTGGGTCGTTATCTGCGATGTTTTGAAGAGTAATGAGCGCCTAACGGCGAATTCTTGCATTCAAAATTATTGTACTGATGAATCGCCGAAAAAGGTAGATATAGATTTTTTTGATACCGCAGTGGAACAGGCATCTTGCCTTTTCTTGTGTGGATCACTCATAGCCAATCTGCTGTATATAGGATCGCAATGTTACTAAATTGCTAGAGGAATGAAGATGGATGCAAGTTTTTGGCTGCAAAAATGGCAAAACAATGATATTGGTTTCCACAAAAGTGAAGCAAACCCTGTACTGGTCAAATATTTTCCAGAGCTTAAGAAAGTGAAGGACAATCGTGTATTTGTGCCCTTGTGCGGTAAAACTCTCGATATCGCTTGGCTGCTTGCTCATGGCTATCGTGTTGTTGGAGCTGAATTGATCGAAATGGCCATTGAGCAATTATTTACGGAGCTTGGGGTGGAGCCAACAATATCAGGAATTGGTGATATTAAGCACTACAGCGCTAAAAAGATCGATATCTTTGTTGGTGATATCTTTGATTTGTCTGGTGAGATGCTGGGCCGAGTTGATGCAATTTATGACCGAGCAGCTTTGGTAGCCTTGCCAGAAGCAATGCGCGATCGATATACAGTACACTTAAGGGAGATTACGGAGCAAGCACCACAATTGCTAGTTACCTTTGAATACGACCAAAACTTGATGACAGGCCCTCCTTTTTCCATTAGTAACGAGGAAGTAAATCGACACTATAGAGATAGTTATGATTTAACCCTCCTGGCGAGCACAGATATACCTGGTGGATTTAAGGGAAAATATGCGGCAGAACAGCATGTTTGGCTACTACAAAATGACTAGAGAGATTTTAGATTTTAGATTTTAGATTTTAGATTGAAGAATTACAACGCTCACAAGCCCCTAAGTTTATTTATGGTGTAAATCTAAAATCTTTAATCTTCAATCTTCAATTACTTGACTTATTATATCATGTCTGCCGAATTACCTATAATAAAAACTTCTCCACGTCCCCGCGTCCCCGTGTCCCCGTGTCCCCGCGTCAGCTTGAACGATAAGTATTCAACCGGACATGATATTACTTATTACTTCAAAACCAAAATCAATCGATTAACAAAGCAATTTTGCCAGTCGTTGAACCAGTTTCTATTGCTTGGTGAGCAACAGCAGCATCTTGGAGGGAGAAAGTTTGGCAGAGGTGAATTTTGAGCTTGCCTTCGTCAATCCAACTAGCACATTGCTTGAGAATCGAACCTTGGTACTGTTGGGCAGAAACCAGTCCCTGTAACATGGGAGTAAGCATTAGTTCTAGACTCAGGCGGAGATTCCGTTTACGGGCAATTTTCAAATTACCCTGGGTAGAGTCCGGTTCCAGAATAGTTACTAAGTCGCCATACATCTTCACTGCACTACAGGTGTCATAGAAAACCTTGCCTCCTACTGTATCAAAGGCAACATCGACTCCTTCTCCCCCACTCCAGTCAAGGACAGCCTGCACAACATCAGTTTGTTGGTAAAGTATCGGGTAGTCGGCCCCCAGGGAGCGAACTAATCTGGCTTTTTCTTGGGAACTCACAGTCGTACAAATTTGAGCTCCTTTAATTTTAGCTAGCTGGATAGCAACATGGCCTACTCCACCAGCACCAGCCTGAATGAGGACTTTTTGCCCTGCTGCTAAGCCTGCTCTGTCGTAGAGAGCTTCCCAGGCAGTGATTAGTACTAAAGGAGCTGCTGCTGCTTCAACAAAGGAGATGGAAGTGGGCTTATGGGCAACAAATCGCTCCTCAACTACTGTCCACTGAGCATAGTTACCAGTACCAGATTCCCCCAATCCTCCCGCACAGAAGTACACCTCATCACCAACCCGGAATTCCTGGACACCAGTACCAATAGCTTCCACCACACCAGCACCATCACAGCCTAAGATAGCTGGCATTTGGTCAGGATACAAGTTACCCCGACGCCGCAATTTAGTATCAATCGGGTTAACTCCAGCCGCTTGTAGACGCACCAGGATTTGTGTGTCTGTTTGCATAGTCGGTTGTGGTACTTCCTGGAGTTGCAAGACTTCAGGAGTTCCCACTTCGGTCATTAATACTGCTTTCATCAGGTAAGTTAGGTGTTAGGTGTTAGGTCTTAAGTCTTAGGTCTTAGGTCTTAGGTCTTAGGTAGAGAGCAGTGGTGATTGAGAATCAACCTCGTTTATGATCAGAGCAGTTTTTCGATGCTCAGATATGTCAAAATCATTCAGGGTGCATCCCCAGTACATAGAACAAGTCCAATCTGCCTGGAGGCAAAAGATTGATCAAGGTGGGCAAAACCTCATTGAAGACTTAGGTCTATCTGCATCGGTTCTGAATATATTTCTCCGAGGTCAACCTGTCAACAGCCTAAATTTTATAGGAATTTGCCATATATTAGAACTAGACTGGCAGAAAATCGCTGGCTTGGATGAGCCCTCCGAGCAGCCATTGTTCCCATTACCAGAGCTCAACCTGGATTCTACTACCCCAATGAAGGAAGTTCCCACTGTCGATGAGGCATTGGGGGCTCTGGTTGAGACTCTTTGTGAAATGCTGCGTCGCCTCACCCGCAAAGCTGGAGATGTGCTAGGAGCAGATCGCACTAGTATCTTTTTACTAGATAAACAAACCAATACCCTAGGCTCAATTAATGCTGAAGATGGACTCGGAGGCTCCCTAGTAATCGATATTCCCTCAAACCGAGGCATTGCTAGTTTGGCTGTTGCTTCCTCAGAAGTGATTAATATTCCTTTCGATGTCTATGATGATCCGCGATCAGAAGAGGCCCAGAAAACCGATCAAAGAACAGGATATCGTACTTACACAATGCTGACATGGCCCCTGTTTAATGAGCAAAAAAATATAGTTGCTGTTGTACAGTTAATCAATAAGTTGAAGCCAATTTATGAACCAGAAGACTACCTATCTAGAAGGATAGACACTGATGGCTTCACGGCAGAAGATGAAGCCTTATTTGCCAAATTTGCTCCTTCAATCCTCAAGACCTTAGAAAGATGCCAGTTTTGTTACCAACTAACCCAGAAATTCAAAGACAATATCTTCACTAAGGAAGAAGATATTGTTCAACAGTCTGAATTAATCGCCGAACTCCAATTTATGGAGCAACAGCTCCATCGAAACCTTGATAGAATATGAGTGAACAACCATTCAAGGGGGTGAGGAAATTTTGGGTGGAATTTCCATATCAAGTGCGTCTGGTGCGTCTGCTTACTCGTTGTCCCTTGGTTAAGAAACAAGGTAGCTCCCTGGGAAAAATTTTTTACCACTAGATGATAAATTGCATAAATGCTCAGCCTAAGCAATATACCATCGGAGTATGGCTTCAGGTAGGAATCTTACCCCCTTGCATTTAGTTGAGAAGATCACTTAACATAATCGTCAGATATGATTTTAGTAAGTTATCTAATGTTTAGACATGCCCAGCCCATTGAGGGTGCATCCAAAGTACATTGAAGAGGTTAACTTAGCTTGGAAGCGTAAAAGTGATGGACGGGAACAAGACTTAGCTCAAGAATTAGGGCGATCTTTGTACTTCGTTATCTCTAATCTCTTCCTCAAAGGCGAACCCGTCAACGAGCTTAACTTCGTGCGGATTTGCCAGACTTTGGAGCTCAACTGGCGAGAAATCGCTGGCCTAGATATGAACGAGAGAGACCCTGTTTCTCTACAGGACCAAGAAAATTTTGGCAGTCTTCTCATGCCCAAACCTCAGTTTGGGATGGAAGCCACTGCTCTTGATGAGGCCATAAATCATCTGGTTAGCACTCTGTGTGAGATGTTACGCCACCTCACTCGCAAAGCAGGAACCTTGTTATGTGCCGATCGCACCAGTATTTTTTTAATTGATCCCCAAAGAAAAGAACTGGGTTCCCTCATTGCCGAGGATGGTAAGGGGGGTTCCCTGATGATTGATGTTCCTTTGGGACAAGGAATTGCTGGGAGAGTTGCGACTTCTGGGACAATTATTAATGTTCCTTTTGATCTCTATGCGGATCTGCGCTCTGAACAGGCGAGAATTACTGATCAAAAGACTGGATATCGTACTTACTCGATACTAGCTTGGCCTCTGTTGAATGGTCAAAAAGAATTAATCGCTGTTGTGCAATTAATTAATAAATTAAAGCGGAATTATAATCCTCAAGACAATTTTCTGAAAAGAATGGATACTAAGGGGTTTACCAAAGACGATGAAGCCATGTTCGCTAGGTTTGCCCCTTCGATTTTACAAACTCTAGAAAGATGCCAATTTTGTTATCAACTTACCCAGAAACTGAAAAATAATGAATCAATCGACCAATTTAGTTCTGTATCCCAGAAGGCTCAACTAGTTGCCAAACTTAAGCGAGAAGAGCAACAATTGCGAGAAAGTCTTAAGAGAATTGAGAATTGAGAGTTTGTTGTTGGTTGTTTGTTGTTGGTTGTTGGTTGTTGGTTGTTTGTTGTTGGTTGTTGGTTGTTGGTTGTTTGTCGTTGGTTGTTGGTTGTTTGTTGTTGGTTGTTGGTTGTTGGTTGTTTGTTATTGGTTGTTTGTTGTTGGTTGTTTGTCGTTGGTTGTTGGTTGTTGGTTGTTTGTTGTTGGTTGTTGGTTGTTTGTTATTGGTTGTTTGTTGTTGGTTGTTTGTTGTTTGTTGTTGGTTGTTTGTTGTTTGTTGTTTGTTGTTGGTTGTTTGTACACTTCTTGTCTCCCTTGTCTCCCCGCGTCCCCGCGTCCCCGCGTCCCCGCGTCCCCCTTGTCCCCTACAGCTCACTATTGGGGTAATATAATCTGCAACCAGGCACCACCAGTTTCTGGATGATTTCTCCCTTGGATAGTGCCACCGTGAGCTTGAATAATTTGTTGTACAATTGACAGACCTAATCCACTACCTTGGCTTCTACTTCCCAATTCACTATTCATAGCAGTTTTTTCCCTGCGTCGCGAGGTATCGCCTCTGTAGAATCGCTCGAAAACATGAGGTAAGTCGGCTTCTGAGAAGCCAGTTCCCGAATCAATTACATCTATTTGCACAACTGATTGAGTACCACCAGTCTCATCACTAACCTTATCTCCTGATTCAAAACGAGTTACCTCTACCCGAATAGCTGCTTGCATAGGGCTGCGTTTAATGCTGTTATCTAGTAAATTAAGAAAAACTTGGGTTAAGCGAGATGGATCGGCTCTGAGGTAGATGGGCTCAGGTTCAGAATAGACTACACTGAGCTGGTGAGGTTGGGCTAAAGGTTCTAAGCTTTGCCAAACTGACTCGATTAAAGACCGCAGTTTTAGGTTTTGATAGGTGAGACTAGTACTAGGATCTTTTTCCATTTGGGTAAGTTCTAACCAGTCTTGTACGAGATTAATTAACCGGTCATTTTCTCGTAGCATTTGCTCTACCCATCGCGTAGCGGGAGGTTCTAGACGCTTCTGTAAAGTTTCTGCCACTAGACGAATTGAAGTCAAAGGTGTTCTGAGTTCGTGAGCTAAGTCAGAAACCCATTGGTTGCGAGATTGAGTGATATCTACCAGAGGTTGCCGATTTTCGACAAATACACCAACTTGCCTTTCCGGGAGAGGCCAACTGTAGGCTCGCAAAGTCAAGGGGTGCAACTGACTCATCGCGGCTCCATCGGTACCAGTTGGATGAAAAACCCACTCTTGTTCCATTGGTTGCTGTTGACGACGGGTGGCTTCAATTAGTTGATCTAGTTCGTAGGACCTTACCAACTCTAATAATAAGCGGAGTCTTCCCGCTTGCCAGCGATCGAGTTGCAATAGTTGCCTTGCTTGCTCATTACACCAGAGCAACTGATTCTCTTCATCCACCTGTAAATAACCCAACGGTGCTACCTGGAGCAATTGCTGCCAAATTTGCAATGAGTTTTCGAGTTGCTCTTGATGCTGATTAGCTAGAGCAACTCCCCGTCGTAAACGAGCAATGATATTCAAGGATATATTAGAGTCATCCCGATACAAGGCTCCTAAGATATTCTCCAGCTGCTGCTGAAGTCGGCGCTGTTGCCAGAAATAAAATCCAAGTCCTAGAGCAAGACCTAGTAAAAATGCCAAGATGGTGGTCATGAGCCAGGTGATGATTAGCATTTATTTACTTAGAATTTTAGAAGCAAGACAGATAAAATCTAAAATCTAAAATCTAAAATCCACTAATCACCATAAATTGGCGGTTGGTAAGGTAAGGGGGACAAGGGAAGCCGTTAAGAATAGGCGATCGCTGAATTTGTAGGTTGGGTCTTGAATTAAGCCTGACCTTGTGCTACTATTAGCAATAATGGAATAGGTGTGGGCATATAAACTATTATCCCCAACCTTAGCCTTCATCACTCACTCCCAACGATAACTAGTAACGGTTACAATCGGACAACTCCCAATTCCCGATTCCCAATTCCCAATTCCCAATTCCCAATTCCCAACTCCCAATTCCTAATTCCCAATTCCCTTATTTTTTACTGATTAGGTATCTGGGTTTATGTAGAAAAACTTAAGGACTCCTGTTACCTAATCTATGAAATACTTAAGTCTGGTTGCCTGGGCTATATTACTGTTTTGGGGAAGTATTCCCGCTGCCTTGGCTCAAACCCTTGACACTGACAGCAATGAGGAACTCCCTTCAGCAACCGGTACAGCTGATGACCTGAAAATTGTGCCGCAGTTCGGAGTGGGTTATACTACTTCTGGTGCTAGCCATGATGGCTTTGGTCGCTTTGAAGCTTTTATTCCCCTAAGACAAAATCCTGGCAGCAACCTGACTTTCCTTGAAGGTAGACTACTGCTAGATAACGATACCAACATTAGCAGTAACCTGATCTTAGGACACCGTTTTTACGACTCCCAGCTACAGCGGATTTTCGGTGGTTACTTTGCCTACGATAGTCGCAATACGGATAGCAACAGTTTCCATCAACTGGCTGCTGGCTGGGAAAGTTTGGGAGAATTTTGGGATTTTCGCACTAATGTCTATATCCCTATTGGCGATACTCGTCAATTGGTGGCAGAGAATATTTCCCAGACTACTCCAGTTTTCAGCAACCCCTTCTTCCAAGGTAATTTTTTGGTGACGTCAGGGAGTCGGGAAAGGCGGGAAACGAGACTCTGGGAAGCAGCGATGACGGGGTTGGATGTGGAAACAGGAGTAAAGATTGTTGATTTAGGGAAAACGGGGGAACTGCGGGGTTATATTGGCGGTTACTATTATGATGCGCCTCAGAGTGATAATATCCTTGGTTGGCGATCACGTCTGGAAGCTCGCCCTCATGATAATCTAAGATTGGGCTTATCTGTGCAGCATGATGGGACTTTCGGTACTAATGTGGTTTTCAGTATTGGAGGTAGTTTCCCTGGTAATCGTACTCAGAAACCGGGTTTCTTGAGGGAAAATCCTGATATTTCGTTGTCGTCACCAGAAACCCGGTTTCTCAGACGGTTGGGGGAATCCGTCAACCGTCAACAACAGATTACTATTGATGAGCAACGGGAATCGGAATTATTTATTGAGAACCTTACCTTAACGGCAACCAATCCCGATACTAACCAACCTTACTTTTTCCATCATGTCAGTTTGGGTACAGGAGTTGGGGATGGCACGTTTGAGCATCCTTTTACCCAAGTACAGTCTGCCATCGATATAGCTCAAACTGCTCATATCGTTTATGTACAGTTTGGGGATAATCCGGGGATTCCTGCTTTTACCATTCCCGATGGGGTATCGGTATTATCGACAGGACCTATACAGCAAATTACTGCTTCGTTTAACAATCTTACGGGACTGTCGGTATTTGATACGGGAGTGATGAATGTGCAACTGCCTTTATCTGGTAGTGGGAATTTACCGACAGTTACCGGTACCATTACCTTAGGGAATAATACCACCCTCTCAGGTTTTGCGATCGCTAATGTTGATGGTAACGGTATCCAAGGAACCAATATCCAAAACGTCACGATTCGAGACAATCAGATTACTAATGCGACTAGAGGAGGCATTAATCTGGTTAATATCGGTGGTACTAATATAATTAGGAATAACCAGATTACCAATAGCGGTGGTGCAGGGATTTCTGCTCAAACCGCTGGTGATAGCCAGCAGCAGTTAACCCTGGAGAGCAATACTATTAGCGGTAGTGGGCAACAAGGGATTAATCTAGATAATCTCAGTGGTACTAGTCTAGTTAGGAATAACCAAATTACCGGTAGTGGTGCAGAAGGGATTTTTGCTCAAACTGCTGGTAATAGCCAGCAGCAGTTAACCCTGGCAAGTAATACCATTAGCGGCAGTAGTCAACCAGGTATTTTCCTCCAAGCTTCTGAAGATTCCCAACAAACTACAACTCTCAGTAGCAATACCATTGATAGTAATTCTGGTCAGGGTATTTTTATCCAAGCTTCCGGTAATACCCTACAGCTAGTAAATTTTGACAGTAATACTATTAACAATACCATATTGAAGAGTGATGGTAGTGGAGGTCAGGGAATTTTTGTGCAAGCTGCTGAGAATGCCCAACAACAGTTGACCTTGAACAACGGTACAGTTAATCGTAGTGCGGGTCAAGGGATTTTCTTACAAGCTGCGGAGAATGCTGGACAGCAGTTAACGATTAATGGTGGTACAGTGAGCAATAGCGGTACACAAGGAATCTTTGCTCAAGCCTCCGATAATAACCAACAGCAGTTAACCATTAACGGTGCTACCGTGAGTGATAGTGCTGAGCAAGGGTTTTTCCTCCAGGGAAATGGTGATACCAATCAGGAGTTAAACCTGAATCGTACTACTATCGATAATAGTGCTGGGCAAGGGGTGTTTATCCAAGCTAACGGCAATACGACACAGCGATTAACCATTCAAGATAGCAACATCAGCAACACCAACGTTGGTAACGATGGGGGTGGGGGTCAGGGAATTTTTGTTCAGGGTAATGGCAATGTACAACAACAGTTAGTACTCGACAACGTTACGATTAGTGACAGTGTAGTGCAAGGAATCTTCCTCCAAGGTTCTGAGCAAGCCCAACAGCAGTTTACCATTAACAACAGTACCGTAAGCAATAGTACTGACCAGGGCATTTTCCTGCAAGCTTCTGGTGATACTGTCCAAGACTTTACCCTCGAAAATAATACCGTCAGTAACAGTACCGGTCAGGGAGTTTTTGTCCAGGGTAATGACAATGCTCGACAGAACTTCACCGTCAGTAACAATACAGTTAGTGATAGTACCGACCAAGGAATTTTTGTTCAGGGTAATGGTAATGCTCAGCAAAACTTCACTATTAGCGATAATACAGTGCTTAACAGCGCTAGTCAAGGCATATTTGTGCAAGCCAGCGGCATGAGTGAGCAAAGGGTTACCCTCAGCCGTAATAGTGTGACTAACAGCACCCTAGACGGCATTTTGATACTAGCCAATGCCACCTTGGTTACTGCTAATGTCGAGTTCAACATTTTGCAAAATAACCAAGGTTTGGGATTTAATGGCATTATGGACGGTAATCTCAACTTTTGCCTAGCCCTGAATGGTAATCAAAGTGACAGGGATTTACAAGTCCAAAGAAATGATGGCATCTTTGCGATCGTGGATCGGGATAACCTCCAGGCTATCAACAACAATGTCCCAGTCAACTTTGTGCCTGATGTTAATGCTTTCACCGATGTGATGATTTGTCCTTAGGGATACAGGGTGGTAGGTTGGGTGAAGCTTTCGCGAAACCCAACAGCACCAATTGAACAGAAGAGTTGAACCACAAAGACACAAAGGACACAAAGGTAAGAAAAGGTTATGATCTGACCTATTCTGCCAAGCCCTAGTTATAACTGGTACAATGTAGTGCGATCGCTTGAGGGTGAGCGCCTATCTAACTTGCTCTTATCTACTATAAGATCTGAAAAAAGATGAGCAACCAACTGGATAAGGAGTTTGAACAAGACATTATAACCCCACTCCCTGGTCTGGAAAACTGGGAATCGGTAATTGATACAATAATGTCCTTGACAGAGGGCAATCAAAAGCTAAATAAGAGTATTTTACTACTACTTGCTCAAGAAAAAAAACCTTACGGAGGATCAATAGAAAAATGGGTTCAAACCATAGTACGTTCTCGCCTCATTGAAAATTGGCAAACTGAGCCTCAGGCCCAACCGTTAAGAGAAATTAGTCGTAGTTTACTGGAAAATAGCCTTTGTGATCCCTTTTGGTTACTGATAGCCTATCGTAAAGTGCTCCTCGCGGAAAAGTTAGATAGTAACCAAGAACAAGCAGAACTCAAAAAAATTAGCATAGTTATTGGTAAAAAGCAACAATTAACTATTGCCAATCCCATTTATGCCAATGTTTTTAATGTACTTTGGACAAACCAAAATCTCGGCAAGTTACGTCCCTATGCCAAAAAGCTGGTTGCCTGGATAGATTCTGAGGGACAAGATAGATACCAACTACTGTCTGCCAAGCAGTTGCAAGCAGCACAGGAGTTCTTAGTGGGAAAAAAACTAGACCCAAGAGAAAATCGATACTTAGTTGATAGTATATTAAAGAATACCGAAGGGGTGGTCATTATGAGTTTAGAACAGAATTCAGAAGAGCTTTCCGAGTTTTTTACAGACTTCGTAAATCAAGTCAGCGTCAAAGCTGATAGTCCTTTGGTTGTAATGCAGGAGGTTCGGCGGTGGACAGGGGATCAACCCTTCCTCTCCCAACACGTTTGCGACTTGATACTTGTGCATTCAGCCTCTTTCCCTGAGGGACAAGAAAAGGCTCTAGTACAAGAGATTGTCCAAGAAAAGATCATTCAAGATTGGGCAAATAACACTGCCTCTGCACACTTTCAGGAAGTGAGGCAAACTATATTAAACGACAAGCAAAAAGATGAGCTTCTGAATTTATATTGGCAAATAATACAAAGAGGTCAGGTATCTGTAAATAATAGTCAGGAACAGGAAAGGCTCCTCGAGTCTGGCTTAGTCAAAATAGAAAATAGCACATTAAAAGTTAGTAATGCTATCTATGCTAGTATTTTTAGCTTAGAATGGGTTGAAAAGCAATTACCAGATCTTGCTCAACCTAGTTCAACCACTTCTCCTGCTGGAGCAAACGATCAAACTAGTACTAAAAAAGACTATCAAACTACATCCTTCACTAAATTATTATCAGCAATTGCACTTGCTGCTTTTGTGATAGCTGCTATTGCTGATGCTTTTTTACTAAACTCTCAAGATAACCCCGAACCATCACCATTGCCTAATGATATAGCAGTTTCGGATCGGGAGTTGTTCGATAACGGTAAAGATCATGCGAAGAATGGAGATTGGTTAGATATGTTGGGAGAGTTCTGTCGCCTAAGACAAAACTCTACCTACTTTGACGACGCAAAAAGCAAGTTAGATCAATGGCTCCAATTGTACGAGGATGATATCCAAATTGCCCTAGAGACTTTTCAGGCTGAGGAAAGTGATTCCTGTCCAATAGTAGAAGATGTTTTTGATTTACAATGAGTAATGAGTAATGAGTAATGAGTAATGAGGGACTCCCTGGTGAAAGTGCAAAGTTTTTGAGCCAAATACGGCTCAAACCCTTACTATTGACAAACAACAAACAACAAACAACCAACAACCAACAACAAACAACCAACAACCAACAACAAACAACCAACAACCAACAACAAACAACAAACAACAAACAACCAACAACAAACTAAAGCATTACTCTAGAAGCATAGATTGATCTGGATTTTTCAAGCGTCTAAGTAGCCAATCAAATCGCGCTTGTGCTAGGGGAACGTTGTCGATAATTTCAGGAGATAGTTCTTCTGACATACCCTCTTCAATCAGCTGCTGACCCTTGGCATAGCCTAGGTATTTGACGGTGCCCCGCAGTCGGGTGGACAGAAAAACCGCGATCGCTCGATAAAAGCGTGAGGCAAACCCTTCATCCTTATTGAGTTTTTCGATTAATTGATGTCGGTGAATCGATAGCACCAACGAGTTTTCCACAGCCTGAACCGTAGCGGAGGGGGGACGGGTGTCTAGGAAGGACATTTCTCCGACTACAGCGCCACTAACTAACTGAGCGATCGGTTGACCTTCTAAAGCAGCAATCGAAACAGACAACATTCCCTCAAGGAGTATGTGCAGTGTATTAATGGGTTTGCCTTCCTGAATAAGGACTGTGCCAGCAACAATCTCCTCTCGACGACCTGTAGCGATCATCCAGTCAAGGTCATCGTCACTTAATTCACCCAGTAAAAAGTATATTTTTTTCATGACTGACATCTATTTTGTTTCCTTGTCGTATCCAGGAGGGTTGCAGTAATTTTCTGACATACCCTGAGCAAGAATATTTCCCTATATTAGAGTTGAAGCTGCTGATTAACCAGATGCTTTAGTCAAGGCTTCTCTCCCTGACTAGAGTTCCACCTACATAAATAGATCTATCTAGAGAAATGATCTATCAGCCCAGTGGTGTAATCAGCATGGTGTTAGATTAGCTTACAGGCAGGGCAATGTCGAATGAAAGTGGAGCCCAATTGGTTGACTGTGCTGTCACAGAGATGCCTAAACTTTCACCTCCAAAGATTTGAGATATTCAGTATTCACCCCTGAGTCCCTGGTAAGGGAGATTTTCCCAGTACGGGCAATTTCCCGGATGCCAAATTTGTTCAATACTTGGACAATGGCCACCATTTTACCTGGGTCTCCCACTACTTCTATCGTGAGTGACTCTTCCGCTATATCTACTATCCGTGCGCGAAATACCTGAGATACTTCAATGATCTCTGAGCGGGTTGAGCTAGTAGCATTGACTTTAATCAGCATCAATTCTCGCTCAACACAAGGTGTTGTCGTGATATCCTGTACCTTTAGCACATTGATAAGCTTGTAGAGTTGCTTAGTCAGCTGTTCAATACTGCGGTCATCTCCTGGTACTACCATCGTAATTCGGGAGATACCACCCTGCTCGGCTTGACCAACTGCTAAACTTTCAATATTAAAGCCCCGACGGGCAAATAGACCGGCAATGCGAGTTAGGACACCGGCTTCATCTTCAACTAGAACCGAAAGGGTGTGTTTCATTAGTTACAACGAGGGTAGTGCTCACTGAACTGGCAAGATGCCAGTTCCACAGTTTCTATATTACTTTGCCTCAGGGTTAATAGAGTGTGGGGAGAAACAGTGAGCGATTACCGAGTAGTATTTAGGGCTTGCTGAGTAAGTAACAAGTAACAAGTAACAAGTAACAAGGAATCCAATTCCCAATTCCCAATTCCCAATTCCCAATTCCCCATTCCCTATTCCCTATTCCCTGTTAAATTATCAGCTAAATGTTGGGCAAGGGCAACCATAGTCAACGTTGGGTTCCAAGAACCGCCAGTAGGCCACAGTGAACCTCCGGTAATATATACATTCTCTACACCTTTGAGCCGATAATCTAAACCGACAACAGCTTCTTCGTCCTCTCCAATCCACATGGTTGAGGCTTCATGTACCAATCCAGGAACACGAGTTTTGTAACGTTCCTGCTGCCATTGTCCTGTATCCGGATCGCCGTGCCAATATTCTACTCGGTCTTTTCCTCTTGGGGACAAACCCTGCTCCAAAACCTCGAAAGCAGCTTGGTCCATTGTGTCCCACACAGATAAGTCTTTGTCCGTTTCCAACACTTGCAGAGTAACGTTGGCTGTGGGATCATTGAGATCGTTTTTTTCTAATCCATTGCCAGGATTATCGAATAGTTCACCCAGAACCGCACAGACAAACACGATGTAATCCTGGGATGTCTCCAGTTGCTTGGGTGAGGCGGTGGCTAACACATCCGGCATATTACGCGCCGCTGTATCGATGTGAGTTTTATTGGTGGGGTCAGGGTCGGATATAACTGAGAGTTGAATGTGATACTGTCCCTGGGTTTCCTCATCGACGCCAGCCAAGTAGATGGCAGCCAATTCCAGTTTTTTTGCCCTCAAGTCATCTCTAATGCTATCGTCCCAGTCAAAGATCACAAGCAAGTCTTCCCTAGGAATACGGGCAACAATAACACTGATAAAGTGGGCTGTAAACCGCTTACCAGCATTTTTGGCCTGGGGAAAAGAATTCAACACCAGGGTTGTTGATGGTATACTCCCCATGGCTAAAATAACTTTACTCTCGCCAACATTGAGCACCCCACGGGTTGTTTCCAATGCGGTTGCTTGGTTATCCTGTTGTCGAATTTGCGTCACCGTGCATTCGGTGACAATACTCAGTCGGGAATCGAGCTGACTTTTTTTGGCTTCTTCTTGGCATTTTATTACCTCATCCAGAAGTGGCCCAGGGGTGGAAAACTTTTCCACGTCGGTGGAGGTAATTGTTGGAGTGCCGACAGCAATATGAGCAGGTTCGACGCGGGTGGCTGACTTAATCTTACGAAGATTTTGCTTTAATCTTTCAGTTAGTTGATGTTGCCAGTGCTCAAAGATCTTTCCCGTTTGTTCGTCATTAGCTGGAATTACATTCAGCAAAGTTTTCGCCGTCTGGAAATAGTCTTGCGCTGCTTTAATCGTCGCTTGAGGCCAACCCCTCATTTCCCCTGTTGTCGGTTCCGGACACCAGGCACTCCATAGGGTCGAGCCACCGCCGAAAAAGGGGATTATCCCATGCTGCCATTTAATATATTGATTATGATTAAGAACTTTAGGGGATAAAGTCCAGGGAAAGGTTTTTAGAGCCTGTTTTACTAACAGTTTTTGGTAGGAAATCGGTAAATTTTGAACGTGTTCTGGCAGGAAAAATGACCCGCGTTCGATGAGCAGGATGTTGGCATTGGCATCCTGGTTGAGAATTCTTTCGATAAAGGCAAGAGCACAAAAGCCAGTGCCGATAACAATATAGTCAAATTGCTTTGCTTCTTGTGTCTTGTGCCATTCACTAGAGGAGAGAAAAAAGACATCGTTCATGATGTCTTGAGTGTTTGGGGTCATGAGTAATGAGTAATGAGTAATGAGTAATGAGTCGTAGTTGGACTTCAGTCCAAAAAGAAGATAACCAGAAAAATTTTAGATTTTAGATTTTAGATTTTAGATTTTAGCTTGAATAATAAAACGGTAAATCTAAAATCTTCAATCTTCAATCTTCAATTGTTTGACCAAACAAGTCAACTTTCCTAACACCTAATATCTAACACCTAACACCTAACACCTAACACCTAAATTAAGCGACTAATTAACTCTTGATATTGGGGATAAATTTCCCTCAACTTTTCTAATTCCTGAGGAGTAGGTTTTCTATAATCAGTGGGATGCCAAGCGGGTGCTAAAGTAGTACCAACTAGAGCAAAAGCATTGGGTTCAACCATTGTTGCCCCAAACCAAATATCATGGGGTGCTACTGCTTGCAAGACTTCCCCAGCATCCCAGTTACTACCTAGCTTAATTTGCTGATAATTGCCATCATCGGGGAAGAGATGAATAGCCAAGGCTTTCCCTGCATAGAAATGCCACATTTCGTCTTGCTTGAGTCGATGAAGTGCAGTAACATCACTATTTTGCAGCAGATAATAATTCATTTGCCAACATCTACGCTCCTCGCTACCTGCCGCCAGAGTAGTCTGATAGATGGTTTGCTCTGATTTCAGATGTAAGCGAAAGTAACTGCCAATCTCTTCTAATTTCTCGAGTTGTAGTTTCTCGATCCAATACTGGGCATTGGTCATGTTCAGGATACTCGATTATTTACTAAATATCTGGTTTAAGCCGTTAAAACCTGTCTGAAAAACACCATTACCGATCAACTCAATCAGACCCTTTTCTTCTTGGGGTTCACAGTCGAAAGTGGCTGTCCATTGAGCATAGGTTAGATCCCCATCTGTGATTGGCTTCAGCTGCAAGGTTGCTACATAGTTTTTGACAGGCATGGGAGCTTCCAGAATTGAGTAGGAGAATAAATAATCCAAGTCACTCAGAGTCAATAGCCGCTCTCGGATATTACCCCCTTCTTTGAGATTGAAGTTACGAATACAGCTGACTTTATCGCTGGGCTCATCATTTTCTATGTAACTCTCAGCAATAACTGGATGCCAGTCAGGCAATGCATTAAAATCTCGGATCTTCATCCAGACTTGAGCAATAGGAGCATTGATCACAGCACTGGTAAAAATTTTGGTCATTGGATCTTACCTGTTTAGCTCTACAGGATAGACATTTTAACTCCTAGTTGCACTATTTTATACGATACGGAGGGATGGTTGGCGAACCCGCCCCTACCTTATACCCTGGTTGTGTCTGGTTTTTACCCGTGGCGATCGCATGAGGCGTATGCAATACCGGGGCGTATGCAATACCGGGGCGTATGCAATACCGGGGCGTATGCAATACCGGGGCGTATGCAATACCGGGGCGTATGCAATACCGGGGCGTATGCAATACGCCCCTACTTAAATCAAGGTGAGCATGGGATCAAGCAAATACTCAGTGGGAGAGTGGAATGTCTAGATAATCCCGCTACTGTTAGGGGTGAGTCAGTATTACCTGGCATTGGGTTGCTAAAATTATAGATGAGTACTTCAAAAGACTTATGACCCTAAACCTAGAACTTCCACCCGAATTGGAGCAGAACCTTTTAAAGGAAGCCAAGCAGCAAGGACTATTGGTTGAGGCTATGACTTTGCAGCTTTTGACAAACTCGCTTCTGCTCAAGCAAAAACAAGCTGAAGCCGTTGATATGCTTCAGTCTTGGATTGACGATGAAGATGTTGAAGAGCAACAGGAAACAGGTCAGTATTTGCTCAAAGTGCTAGATGATGATCGACTTTCTGAGCGCCAGTTATTCCCGCTTGAAATGAAAGGGATTACATGGTGAATCGGGTTATCGTGCTAGATACAGGTATAATCGGACTTATTACCAATCCCAAGCTTTCTTCCCAAGGTGTCGCTTGCAACCAATGGCTCCAATCTAGCTCTGTCAGTAGTATTACCTTGATTTGTACCAGATTTATTTAAGCAAAATTTAGTGAAATCTCCCCTTTTTGGGGAGAATCCAACTGTTTTCTGGAGTAGTTAACTTAACTAATTTGGCAAAATTACTTATGGATAAGCATTTTGACCAAATTTTCCTCGACAACAGGATCGAAAATTAGCTCAAATACTCCTGTTGGAACAAATCGCCGCAACAGTCGGAGAGAGTCATGAGCATCTTGGCGATTGCGATAACGGGCAACAATACAACGCTGGCATTTGGGCAAAATGCGTACAACTGCCCAAGGGCAATCCTGTAAACTGTTGGCAAATTCTATCATAGTATAGGTTTCCTTTTCATTAGGGAATGGAACTCAAAGGGCAGCGACGATCTGTAGGAGGTGAAGCGCTGCCTTTTGTCTTGAAAGCCCTGCCTTATCGTTAATAGGGCTTAAAGCTAGGCTCAAAAACAAGTTTGGATACCAGTCGCAGTGTTATCATTTATGATAACACTGCGACTTTAAAGTGTTATTATTGATGATAACGATATTGGCTTACGCTTTTTTTTCTTAATTAGACGTATGGGACAGGCAGGCAAAGCACTTAGACAAGTACTAGAAACCTACAGCATCAGTCAAAGCAGTCTGGCAACTGCGTTAGGAGTTGATCGTCCTGTAGTCTTTCGCTGGTTTCACGAGCAAACCGATCCGACTGCTGAAACTGTTGCAGGTATTGTCAGAGTACTTCGGGAGATTAATCAGAATGCAGCAAGGGAATTTATACAGCGTTATCTAGTTGACCCAACTCAGGATATCCAATTGGATTGGGTGGCAACTCCAAGTCAGGAATTACCCAAATCTGACACAGTAGATGTGTCTATTCTTTCTAGGCTATTTAAAAAAACTACAAACTCATATAAGTATCTTTTTTTTATTTCAATCTTAGATATTTTAGAGAGACGACAGTTTGAGAGTTTATCGCCAATAAGTTTTAAGGAAATTATTATTGAAATGCTGGCTAATGCTTGGTATCCCCATACCTACTTTAAGCTATCTTTTGGAAAACAGGATAAAATAGCTGAAAAGCTAGATTCTTTAAGTATTGATATTTCTGATACAAAATTAATATTACAAAATAAAGGTAAAAGATATTTACGGAAGGCAATCAGTAATAAGCCCATAGATGACATTGTTTCTGATTTAAGAAAATATGTACCTTTTTTGTTGATCAGGCCATTTTTTGAACAAGAATTCAAGACAGAAAAAGCTCATAGAAAAAAAGGAGCCAAGCCTGGTGAAGATGAACAAAAAATTGTAAGTCTAGCAGAAAAGTTATTTGATGTAAAAAAGCCCTTATACTGTTTTAATGAAAGTCTCTATAAAGATTGCAGTGCAGTTATTTTACATCCAGAATGGATTTATTACATAGAAAATAACTATTCAATTGTTCGTGGTTGGGCATCTTGGGAATGGCTCAACTATATGCAGCAACGTAATCCTAGTGTCCCTGCTGTTGCTAACAAACTATTCCCACCTCAAGAAAGAGGTTCTCTGAGTAATCAAAAAGCTTACTGGAAATTAATTTTAAATCAAACTGACCTACAGTGTATTTACTCTAAGCAAACTCTGCCTTCTGCTGGTTTTTCCCTGGATCATTATTTGCCTTGGTCATTTGTAGCTCATAATCAGCCTTGGAACTTAATTCCAACTTTTCCAGAGATTAATTCATCAAAATCTAATGATCTTCCTGATGAGCAGTACTTTGATAAATTTGTTAATATACAGCATTTAGGGCTTTCTGTAGCAAAAAAAAGCATGGGTGACCAAAAGTGGAATAATTATATTGAACCTTATATCGTTGATTTGAAAATTAACGATGAAAATAATCTACTTGATTTGCAAATTCTTAAATCTGCTTATGATTCTACTTTAACCCCTTTATTCGCTATAGCTATAAGACAAGGTTTTACTACATGGTCTTATAGATAGATATTGCCGACATAAATTTTAGTCTATTACTCTAAAACCCAAGAAGGAGTAATACCAAATCCGGCTAGACACTTATCGTATCGTTCTACCTTGCAACCTTCTTCCTTCCCTTCTGCCGTCTGCCTTGGAGCCTTCTGCCTTGTTGTCACCAAAGTTTAACTATTCTACCGGATTTGATATAACATATTTATGCTTGAACTATACCAACGAGTTACTTTAATTCACGATCTACCAGAATATAACTTGAAAAAAGGTGACGTAGTGACGCTAATGGATTATGTTGCTCATCCTAGCGGTGGTGAAAATGGCTATGTTGTAGAAGTCTTTAATGCTGTAGGTGAATCGATTGATGTAATTGCTGTTCCGATGTCCGCTGTTCAAAGTCTAAGAAATGATGAGATTCTTTCTGTTCGTTCTCTAGCTAAAGCGAGTTAATTTAATTTTGTCTAGGTATTTGTGTGATCGCGTCCTCTCATTCCTCCTCAGATTCCAGGGACACCACCTCTAACTCCGCTTCCAACTGCTCAATTGTCGGTAAGCTACCTTGCAAATTTTCAGGTAAGGCATCCTGTAACTGATAAGTTGAAACACCAATCGGTTTATTCACATCCCGTAGAGCATATTCTACAAGTATCTGATTTTTTGTCTTACATAAAATGATGCCAATAGTGGGGTTATCTCCCGACTGTCGCAGCAAATCATCCACCGCTGAAACATAAAAACTCATCTTGCCTGAAAATTCCGGCTCGAATTCTACTACTTTGAGGTCTATAACAACAAAGCAATGCAACCGATAGTGATAGAACAATAAATCCAGCCAAAAGTCCCTACCACCCACCTCAAGGTGATATTGATTGCCCACAAAAGCAAAACCGACACCTAACTCAAGCAAAAAATCCCGAATATGTTGGAGCAGAGCATTTTCTAGTTCCCGTTCCCTGGCTTGATCCCCTAAACTGAGAAAGTCAAAATTGTAGGGCTCTTTCAACACCTGCTCGGCTAATTCCAATTGGGGTTTGGGTAAAGTTCGCTCAAAGTTAGTTGTAGCCTTTCCCTGCCGATGATACAGCTTCACCTCGATTTGATGGACTAAGATACTTCGACTCCAGCCATGCTCAATCGTTTTCTGGATGTACCACTGCCTTTCTGCTGTATCTTTAATTTTATCCAATAGCACGCAGTTGTGGAACCAGGGAATTTGTCCAGCAAGCTGCTGGACAAATTGTTCATCGGGGTAAGCTTGCGCGAATGCCCTCATATAGAGGAGATTGGTTCGTGAAAACCCCTTCATTTCTGGAAAGGCTTTCTTTAAATCCTTTGCGAGTTGGTTAATAACCTTAGCACCCCAACCCTGCTGTTGCTGTTGAGAGAGAATCTCTTGTCCAATTTGCCAGTAGAGCAACACCAATTCACGGTTTACGGCTAGTGCTGCTCGGATTTGAGCGCTGCGAATCCGTTTTTTTAATTCCTGCAAAAAGTTATTGTAGCCTTGAGGTAATAAATTATCTCCCATAACCGATAGAAGTTATACTCTAATGATGTAATAGATGTAGGTTGGGTAGAGGAACGAGACCCAACACTTCATCAGTGGGCTGTTTTGGGTCTCGCTACGCTCTACCCAACCTACATTTTTAGCTGATTTGAGCGCTGCGAATCCGTTTTTTTAATTCCTGCAAAAAGTTATTGTAGCCTTGAGGTAATAAATTATCTCCCATAACCGATAGAAGTTATACTCTAATGATGTAATAGATGTAGGTTGGGTAG
>JAAHGR010000369.1 GCA_010672425.1 Symploca sp. SIO2E6 | reverse complement strand
ATGGGCTTTATTTTGTGGAATATGAGTCAATTAGCTTCGGAATTGAAAATCAATTTAAGCGATATTGCAGTATCGAATCTTCAAAAAGTAGCTCAACTGGATAACCCTTAATGGAGAGTAGCGCTCTCCATCGCCAAACTTTGAGCGCTGCTCCCCAAATACCAATCATCCCAAGCAAAAATACTTAAGGATTTAATCAATTATGGCACAAACCACCACAGAACAAGATTTTCCACCGTTACCCCAGTATTCTCAAACCAAAACCAGTAACCAGACGTGGATCAACGTAACCACCACTCGCACTGACCACGACGGCTCAACAACTCAACATCTCCAAATCATCAAGCGCTAGGAGTTCGTAGCCGGGAATTATCCCGGCTTAGTTGCTATGGAGGAAGAAACAGCATTTCAGGTAGATGAAACCCAAGTAGAGGAAACATTCGAGCAGTTCGATTTTGATGATTATCTACTTGATTTACTTGAAACAATAGACAATCATCAACAAAATTTGCAAGTGAAACATGGAATATTTACTCACAAATCGGAGGATTTAAGATGCCAAGACCAAGCCTAAGTAAGAATGCTTCACAGCGTAGAGGAAAGACTCTCGCTAAGAAAACCGTAGGCACTGCTAAAAGTGCCGCAAAAACAGCAGCTTCTACAGTAAAAGCAGTTCAGAATACTGTCAAACAAGTCAAGGAAGCTGCTCAATACAGTGAGATGAGTGGGTTGAATCCCCTCGGTGTGGAAAGTGTGCAGGATGAATTACCTTCCTTCCAACCTGCTGATTATCGCGTTAAAGACCCGCTAAACCCGCCTGAGAGTTTACCACAAGTATCTCAGGGTGAGTTTATCAAAGCTAGCAGAATTTACGAGGGTGCAACCCGCGCTGTACAGCTAACTGGGAAAGCATTTGATTTAACCCGTGAAAGATTTGTAGTTGAGGGTAAGAAAGCTAAAACTTTCAGTGCTGGAGTTCAAGCTGCTACTGCATTTGAGAAAGTCAAATCTGACTTAACAGACTATCAAATTCAGTTAGAAAATAACCAACAGAAAAATATTGAACTGGGAACTGCTAAATTACGCACAACTACAGCCCAGTCAATCGCAGTTCAAACAGAGAAAGAGCTCAACGAGAAATTGGCTCAAGCTCAAGCGGGAGCTGAATTAGCCCAACTTCAAACACAGGAAAAACAGACCATACTAGCCGAATTTAAACTACAGCTAACACCACAAGTATAAGCAATGAGAAAACAGATAATCATTGGTGGATTAACTGGATTCAGCTTAACGATTTTAGCACTGACAACTGGACTGCTCAAGCCTACTATCAAACTGGTAGCTTTGAGCAGTCTGGGAGTGATTCCCATTAGCATAATTGTTAGTGAGAATATCCACCGTAAAGCTAATCAAAAAGTTCTCTACCTAGAGAAAACCTTGGGTGATGCTAGAGCCTCCAGAGAGCAGTTGGAGAATGTCCAGGATGATAATGGTAGGTTATCTATTGGCATAGCTGAATTGAAAACTGAATTGTCGAGGGTGGAAAATTCACTGTCGAGCTTGAAAACAGAGAACTGTAATCTAAAAGAATCACTTCAATTTACTCAAGCACAATTAGCAGTATCTTCTTCACAGCAAGCCAAGCTCTCAGAACAGGTTATTGAGTATGAGGAATCTTACTCCAATGAGCTTGAAAGCGAGGTACAGCAGAAGGTTCAGGAATATATCACTCAGGATAGAGAAGCGCTCAAAACTAAATACAGAGCTCTCTTAGAGGAAGGTGAAGTCATCTATGCTGAGGCAATGTCAATAAGTGAAAAGTACAAGGCTTGGGCTGGTGAGGTAGCTAAGAGACATCAAGACAGGAAAGCTTACATGATGGGACTCACGGGGGAATTTAACAAGCGGATTGGGGAAGCTCAAGAGGCCATTGAAGTTGAACGGGGTCATCTAATCACCCAGATTGAAGCTTTGAATGAGAAAGTGGCAAGACTCCAGCAACAATTAGCTGGTGACCTAACCGAGTCTGAGTATGGTCAGTTCGGTTACTCAGTAGAGGGAAAGATAGCCAATGATATAGCCCGTTGGTGCTGGGATAACTTGCAAGTCCCTTTGTCAGTAAAAGGTTACCAGAAGCGCTCAGACGGGGCTGTAGATGTGGGATACGGTTACAGTCATTCAACCCCAGTAGAAGCGCTCTTACGGGATTTACAGCGCTATTCTGAGAACATTGCTAGAAGCCTAGGTATCCACAAAATCGTAACCGTCCGCAAACTAGAGATAGCTGATTTATTGGTTCTCAGCTTCCGTCGTGAGCCAGCAATCAAAGAAGATGACCTCAAGCGATTATTGACTCCAATAGACAAGTTAGCTACTCAAGTAATTCGTGAGATGTCCCGAAAGGGAACTGTCAGAATCATGGGAGCTACTGGGGATGGTAAAGGTGTTTGTGCTCGATATCTCCTATCAAGGATTGTCACTACTCTAAGCTGGTACATCAGGCTTCATGACCCACAACATGGTAGTGAGCAAGACCACTGGGGTATCCCCAAGGTTAGCAAGTCTGGGAAAGAACTTAAGCAAGCTCTTTCTTCTATTACTACTCAAATGAAAGATAGGGAAGTTACTAAGATTCATTCCCCAGTAACTCTAGACATACTTGATGAGATTGACACACAACTTGAGAAGGAAGATAAAAAACAGTTTCTCAACCTAATTTCTAGAATCCGTCACCTGGGAATGAAGTTAATCTTGATTGGTCAGAACCCCAAGGTTGGTCGTGCTGGTTTTGAGTGGTCTGATATGGCTCAAATGATAGCCTTTTATCAAGGCTCTTGTGCGTTAGATGCTATCAAGAAAAATCCAGCACTTGAATTAAAAAAAGATATCTTACTAAAACAATACAATGAGATATCCACAGTATTTGAAGCTAAGAACGAGTGGCTTGATGACAACAAAAAACACTACTTCGGACTCTGTGTTATCCCTGGTAAAAACCCACAATGGTATGAGTTGCCAGTGGCTGATGCAATTGAAATTGATCCCAGGTTGCCAGTAATCGGAGAATTTTTTGAAGTTACTGTTAGGAATCACGAGTTTGTAGAGGGACAAAATAACGGCAAACTAGAGCTGTCCGTAGTGACTGATGGTTGCCTAGAGCCAAAAAATGCCAAAGCTGAAACCTTTACACAGCAAAAGATGGCAACCAATTCTGTCCCGCCGTCCGTAATCTCCCATGTAGGGGGTAGCGCCAAGAGTTGCCATACCGCCAAAACTATCTGTAAAAAACATCCTGGTGTGGAATTGAGACAGGGAAAAGATGGTCGCTACTATTGCCCTGGATGCAAGAAAAAATTGCGTAAAGATGAGTTAGCTGTGGAGGTGTAGGGATGGTATTTGATGACAGCACCTACAGAAACAAACCAGGTTACATCTATCTCATCCGTGCTGTAGGGACTGATAGATACAAGATAGGGCTAACAACGCGCTCAGTAGAAACCAGGTTTACTGAATTAAACAGTTCTCAGTCACCATTCCCTTTAGAGCTGATTGATTGGTTTGAGACTGATGATGTCACAGAGGATGAGAAATACTTCCATGAAAAATACTCAGGTTATAGGGTACATGGAGAGTGGTTTTCTTTTGATAAAATGACTCTCAAGGAAGTGAGAAGAGAGTATCAAGATGATGTTGGTTTCACTTTCCCACAACTACCTAGGATTAGCTTACCAGCGCTCCCTGAATTGTCTTGGTTCAGTCGGGATAAAGTAGCTTTGGCAATGGCTAGTATCGGGGCATTGTGGCTGATTGTAGCGATGTCAGGATACTTACCAAAAACCACACCCAACAACAGTACACCAAGACCACCACAAAAATCATTATTGTCTATGGCTTCTGAGTAGTCTGGGTATGGTCATTGTGAGTAAGATGGGTGTTGAGTCCGGAAAATAGGTTTTTTCCGGACTCATTTTCGACTGGGGAAAGTAGGCTTAGTCCTGTGACTGCTCCTAACACTTGCTCATCTCGAACTTCAATGTAGGCTTGGAGTTGTTGCAGGTTTCTGTGTCCTGATATCTCTTGGATTACCCTTAATGGTGTCCCATTGTCACTCATCTGAGTTAGTGCTGTCCTCCGAAAACTGTGGCTACTCACACCGATTAACCCCACCCGCCTACAAGCTTTTCTCAAGATTTTGTCTACTGAGTCAGGCTGGAGAAATTCTCCATTTCGTCCAGGGAAGAGATACACAACACCCGCGTCTGGATAGTAGTTGGTTAATAATGTTCTCAAGTCAGAGATGATGGGAATAGTACGGGTAGCTAACTTTCCTTTGGTGTTACCTTTACGGATTATCAGTTTGGGTAAGACCATACCAGAGTTATCATAGACCTGAACAGTCCTTAGGGTACAAGCTTCTCTCACTCGACAGGCACAGAATAAACAGATGCCGAAAATAGCTCTGTCTCTTTCTGTTTGCAACCCTTCACTAAAGAGCAACTGAATCTCAGATTGAGTGAGAATCTTAGCTTTCCCGTGGCGGTCTATTTTCATGGACACACCCCACTTAACTACTCATGGTTTTACAGCCTTTCAGGTTCATTGTTTAATTTAGAAATACCAATTCTTCCTTAATGTATTGAAATCGATAAAAGTAGCGTCAGTTATGGAAACGACAAATTTATTAGACTTAGTAACAGGTGGATTAGCTCTAGCTATATTAATCGGTGGTTTGCTGATGTTATGAGAGTGGAATGTCTGAAGAAGGAGATAAGGATAAGTAGCGAGCAATCGCTCTTAAGGCACGGTTCTTGCGCTAATCGCCGAAAGGGGTTATTTTCCTGGGAGCTAGTGACACCCCCAATCTTTCTACTCATGATTTACCGTAGTGGGGTGTGTCCTGTCTAGTTCTTGATACATTCAATATCAGTAATCTGGTAGACCATATAGCTCATAAAAGTAGCGTCCAGCTTTCCTTCCTTATCAAGATGTCCTAGCCAATCAGAATAGAGGGAATGTTTCTCAGTCTTGATTTTGGTAGATTCCGGTAGTAGATACCATTGGCACTCAGCATAGATAGCCCTAAGTCCCTTGTAGTTAATTCCTTGGTACTTCTCCATCGCACGGCTAAGAGCCATACCAAAAGCTCGATTAGTCGCAAGACGATCGCGTTTCTGTTCATCCCCATCAATCCTTCTCCCTTCCTTCTCCAGATATTCCAGCGCTGCTAGTAACTGTTTTGCTGGGAACAGTGTAGGTATAGAATATTCATCCTTTGCCCCATCAGCTCCCCTGGTCTTGGCTTGTCCAGAAAAATGTAATTGATATTTTCCAGTTACCTCGAATTCACCTAGAGCATGAACCTCAACCATCCTTCTACCAGTTCCAAGAGCAAAAGCTATTGAGACTGATGCCCAATGAGGTTCTTTCCCTTCTATCAAGTCTTGTAAGGTTTGACGGCAATCATTTACCAGCTGAGCAATGCTGATGGGGGTTTTATCCCGGTTTTTTCCTTTAACAGCTTTCCTGTAATTTTTGCTGAGCTGGATAGAATCCTCTTTCTGGAAGCTGAGCAGTTGAGAGTAGAAGTAATTTACCAGTACCTCCATCGTTTCCTTGAGTAAAGGAATCTCACTCAATACCATTTGATAGAGAGCATCCTTGATTTGATTGCGACGGGACTTGACAGTGGAAAACTCATACTCCCTCATTTCAGCCCGTGCGACCGAAGCAACTATGGGGTTGATGCCTTCTTTCATGTCAGTTAGGTTACTTTGAGTTTGAGCAATTTCCCGTAGTCGGTTGTAAGTCTTGGTAGCTATCTCAGAGATGGTTATCTGGTAGTCTTCATTCTTTTTGAGTTGTTTGAGAGCTTGCTTAGCCTGTGAGCGCTCCACTTTATCGGCATGGAGGTAAGCTCTAGCATTCTCCAGTTCCTTCCAAGATTGTTCGATTAGTTGAGCTTTCTTCATCCGGTAGCACCCAGGAATTCCCAATGGTTTGGCTACCTTATCCCTGATTTGCTTGGATGTCATCTGTGTCAGCTCATCATAGGTCAAGGGGAGTAAGTCGGCAATGGTATCGAGCAGGTTGGTCAATCTAATGGTGGCTTGCATGGTGTTATACTTTCCGCGCTTCAATTAAAATATAACAGTATAAATTGGACAAATGTGAATGTATAACAAATGCAAGGGTAGTCAAGTGGGTATAATCAGAATCTCTTATCAATGGTCATCTGGGTATTGCTATGGGTAGTTAATATAGTTAAGCTAAGGATAGTTGAGATGGAGTTAACGGACTATGCCACGCAAGACACCAACTTGGAAAGATGCAATGCCAGAATTCAATGAAGCTATAGCTTCTGCTGAAAGCTCAGAACAGATAAAAGTAGCTTGCTTACAAATTAAGCAAGCTGTATTTGATTCCTATCCTGATACCCCGCCGAGCCGTCGCAATCCGATGTCTTCTATCAGGAAGGCTGTCAGAGATAAGTACCCAGCCCAAAGTGGAAAAAGTCCCCATGAAGACGTTCCCTTCCCCTACTATTTCACTGATACCGGTAAAGGTGGTGTTGAGCGATGGGAGCATCTGGCTATCAAATACTTGGTAGAAGATTGGAATTTGAAAGATGATTTATCAGATACTATTACCCCAGTACCCTCTGAAGAGGAGCAATCAGAAAATATTACAAGAGTGCCAATGAATGAAACAAGAAGAGATATCTTCAGTGAAGTTGGTTTAGAAGGTGAGGAGTTGGCAGCAGTCAAGCAAGCCCTTGGGGATGCTGACATTAATGAATGGGTAAAGCAAGCCTTACTCCAACGTGCCAAGGCGATTAATGCTCTCCATGAACGGCTTAATGAAGATTTGAGTATGGTCAAAAGTGATGAGTTGATGAATGACAAGAGGTATCGGACTAACCCCAATGCCTCAAGAGAGTTAGCCAGTCGAGCAGTCAGAGCGATTAAGCACTGGAATTACAATCATCCAGAGCATAAGTGGTGCATAACTAACAAGCTGATTAGTGAGCTAACTGGGGTGACTCCAAAGGCGATCGCTAAGGTTGTAGAGGGGATGGGCATTGAAGACTACAACCAGATGATGGGACTAACTCCAGTGGTCAATCGCATGATAAAAGCAGCTGTAGGAAGTATTTCTGAGGTGGTCAGTATAGCTGATGTGTTGGGGATTGATTAGCAATTTCTGAAAAGGATTCAATCTCAACGAACATTTGTAGCGTTTTTGGAGTTTCGCACCGGGAACTAGACTATTAAGGTAGCGTTTAAAGGTTTTGAAAAGCTATAAATTTCCACCACCTTTAACGCTTTCAGGTCGAATATAAACAATCCTAGTGCTGTTATTATCGGCGCTAAAATTCAGACGGCGGTTAAGAGTTTGAAAAGTCGGTTTCTCTATAAGTAAATCAAGATCTGATCTTAATACCTCATCGGGTAATTCAAAGTCTACGTAACCAGTACTATCAGTTGACAGGCTTAACGTGTAGTTTTCTTGTGTACTACTTTTTATACTTACCTTGGCATTTGCAATAGGTGAATTATCAAAATCAGCTAGAACAATTACTCTAAGATGAATTAGTTCTGAGGCTTGTTGTAGCTTAATAAAATCGTAGGTATAATTTAGACTTAAAATAGCTGACGGGGTGACAATTTTGGCTACAATGTAGATTTAATGAGAGTTGCAGCTCTGTTACCTCGTTTATAATTGGGTCTTTTATGGGGAGAAAGAGCCATTAAAGATTCCGCTATTTTTTCAAAAAAA
>JAAHGR010000368.1 GCA_010672425.1 Symploca sp. SIO2E6 | reverse complement strand
TTGTTTTTTGTTTTTTGTTTGTTGTTTGTTTTTTGTTGTTTGTTGTTTTTTGTTTTTTGTTTGTTGTTTGTTGTTTGTTGTTGGTTGTTTGTTGTTTGTTGTTTGTTGTTGTTTGTTTGTTGTTGGTTGTTGGTTGTTTGTTGTTTGTTGTTGGTTGTTTGTTGTTGGTTGTTTGTTGTTTGGGAATATCTCCCTTGTCTTCCTTGTCTCCCCATCTCCCCATCTCCCCATCTCCCCATCCTCCCATCCCCGCGTCCCCGCGTCTCCGCGTCTCCGCGTCTCCCATCTCAACAGCAAAGCCTTTAGCTATATTTTCGAGCATAACGATCGCGTTATCAACTACAATCCCGACGCCTAAGGCTAAACCTCCCAAGCTAAACACATTGAGGGACAAGCCAAACAGCTGCATGAGCACTAATGCGGTGAGAGTTGCTAGGGGAATTGCTAAGACGATAATTAAAGTCTGCCGTAGGGAACCGAGGAAGAGTAAAACTGCGATCGCGGCTAGAATTGTACCAGTTAAACCGGCACTGACGACGTTGGCGATCGAGTTGCGGATGAATTTTGATTCATCTAAAGTAGGCAATACTTGCATATCTTCGGGAATCACTCCCGACTCTCGCAGTTGTTCTAGCCGTTGTTTAACACCATCCACCACTGCTACCGTATTCGCATCCGGCTGCTTCTGAATACTGACTTTAATTGCTGATTCTCCATTGAGGAAGACAAATACCCGTTGTTCTTCCGTACCATCGATTACTTCGGCAAAGTCCCGTAGGTAGACAATGCGTGGAGAAGTCGATACCAGGGATGGTTCTCCTCCTCCCCCTACCTCAAAAGCCAGATTACGAATTTCCTCGACATTCTGCAAACGTCCCACTGTACGGGTTATCGGTTCCGTCTCTCCTCCCCGTAACCTGCCTCCTGCCACATCTTGATTCCGTTCCTCCAAAGCATTTAAAACATCGGTTAAACCAAGACCTAAAGTTTGTAACCGATAGGGTTGAATTAGTACCTGCACTTCTTCCGTTACCCCACCGGAAACATTAACAGAGGCGACCCCTGGTATAACACTCAATTCCCTATCGAGTTCCTCCTCAGCGAATACCCGCAAATCTACATCCTCTAAAGCAGAGGACTTGAGAGCAAATTCATAGACTGGCAGTTGGGAAGGGTCAAATTTAAACAAGCGGGGCTGCTCAACAATATCTGGTAAATTACCTTGAGAGCGGTTAAAAGTAGCGGTAGCATCATTAAGGGCTTGGTCAATATCTCCCCCTGGTTCAAAGAACAAGTTAACACTCACCCTTCCTTCCCGGGTTTCCGAATAAATTTGTCTCACCCCCTCCGTCGCACTCAGCACTTCCTCCAAAGGTTTCGTCACCTCCTCCACCGCCACCTCCGGGGAAACCCCTGGAGCATTTAGCCGTACACCAATACGAGGATAGGTAATCGAGGGTAGTAAATCTACCGGTAACTGGAAAAGGGCAAATACTCCGAGGACAATTACCGCTAAAGTCAATACCAGAGTTCCAATATGGCGACGAATCGCGATCGCACTGAGGCTGAATTTGTCCATGGGGAATTGGGAATTGGGAATTGGGAATTGGGAATTGGGAATTGGGAATTGGGGATTGGGGATTGGGAATTGGGAATTGGGAATTGGTTTTTTTTAATTCTAAAGATTTTTTATCTCCTATTGACTTTTGCTGCTACTTTTGGGATTATATCTAATGATGGAATAGGTGTGCGCCTATAGTGTCTAAAGTTATCCTTTAGAGGTCGTCAGACGCGAGCAAGATGCTCGCACTACATCTATTGCAACATTTTATCTGACTTATCAAAACCAATCTCTAAATGGTGGTAAGCTAGCACTACATCTTAGTGATCGCACTACAAAGGTAGGTTGGGTCGAGCGATAGTGAGACCCAACACAGCCCACTCAAGAGTGTTGGGTCTCGTTGCCTCGACCCAACCTACATCTATTTCACACATTTATCTTCATCAAAAACTCTACACGCCACAAATTCGGCGGAGTTTGCAGCAACTCATCAAGTTAAATAAGATTTCTTGGTCGGAAATTTTTGCTAAAGGAGAGAATTAGGCTATGATAGGAGATGTTTGGGTTAACATTTTAGAAGCAAACAGACTGATGCGATCGCCGGAAGAAGTAGCCGCTTTTGAAAATGCTTTAGCACAACTTGCCGACAATCCGCACAAGGAAGACTTGCCAGCTTTACATCTAATCCTAGATGATCGCTGTGAACAGCCTGAGATAATGTTCAGCCTCGTCCATTTTCTCGAATCTTTTGCGATCGAGGAGCAATTGCAAGCTTTTCTTGCTGTTGTTCCCCAGTTAATCGCTGCAACCCCGAATTGGACGAAAATCCTTCATACTAGAATTTTGAATGATGAAGCGGCTTGTCGTTTGTATCGGGAAAAGTTACATTCAATGAATGCTTCCTCTCCTCACTTTATCCGGCAATTGCTTGAAGAAAATGCCATGTATCGATTAAACCTAGATTGTGAATTGAAAATTGGGAATTGAAAATTGGGAATTGGGAATTGGGAATTGGGCATTGGGAATTGGGCATTGGGAATTGGGAATTGTAAATGTATCTAGCGATCGCAATAAAACGGTAGGTTGGGTAGAGCTTTAGAAAGTGACCCAACACAGCCCACTCCAATGTTGGGTCTCGTTACTATTGACTTTTGCTGCTACTTTTGGGATTATATCTAATAATGGAATAAGTGTGCGCCTATAGTGTCTAAAGCGATCCTCCCTTCTTTAACTCTGTGAACTCTGTGCCTCTGTGGTTTCTAACTCCCCCAACACAGTCCACTCCAATTTTGGGTCTCGTTACCTCGACCCAACCTACATCTATTATTAATCATTACTCAAAATATACTTTCTTGACCAAACCTTGATTTGGAGGTACTATATTACACGATGGAATAGGCGTGCGCCTATAGGGTCTAACGCGATCGCATAACCCTATGACTGATCAAGCTAAGGTTCTGATTATCACCGTAACTAAAGTAGAAAGCTCTGCTGTAATCGAGACTTTTCGACCGGTAGCTGACCATGAGGTGACGCCAAAACGGATCAATAATCGCATTTACTTCAACTTAGGGACAGTTAACGGTGTGCGGGTTTTTCTCACCCAATCTGAAATGGGTAGCGGTGGGTTAGGTGCTTCCTATTCTACGGTTAATCAAGGTATTGAGGCTCTATCCCCTATTGCGGTGATTATGGTGGGGATTGCTTTTGGCATTGATGAGCACAAGCAAGCTATCGGCGATATTTTGGTAACGGAACAATTGTGTCTGTATGACTTACAGCGGCAGGGTACACAGGATGGCAAACCGCAGATTATCTTGCGAGGAGACAAATCCCATGCCTCATGGTGGTTAATTAATCATTTCAAAAGTGCTGATTTGCTGTGGGATGGTGCTAAAGTCCACTTTGGGGTAGTTCTGACTGGCAACAAGTTGGTGGATAATGTAGACTTCCTTAACCAACTGCGTGACTTAGAGCCAGAAGCAATTGGCGGAGAGATGGAAGGTGAGGGTTTGTACGTTGCTTGTCAGGAGAAAAAGGTAGATTGGATTCTCGTTAAGAGTATTTGTGATTGGGCGGATGGTAACAAGGAACAGGATAAGGAAAAACGCCAGGAAATTGCGGCACGGAATGCAGCGGAATTTGTGCTAAAGGGTCTACAATTTGCACCCCTCAATTCCAAGGAGGAACCGGGTGAGCGAAAAAATGAGTGGGGAAACGATTCAGCAGACGCGGAGACGCGGAGACGCGGAGACGCGGAGAATGGAAATCCCACCTCATATTTCGTTCACCCGGAGGAACCCACCCCTAACCCCTCCCAGGAGGGGGACTGGAGGCAGAAGGTTGAAGGGAAGAAGTATAACTGTTTATCCGAACTTGATATAACGACGAAAAATACTCCACAACTAGCTAATAAGGAGATAAGCCGCCCATCCCGAATGCGATCGCCTGTTCCAGATGAGTACTATATTAAGAGGGATGAGGCGGAAAGACTATTAACACGTTTGGCGATATCTCTGAAAGAACCGGACAAACAACCGTTACTCTTCAATATTTACGGCATCGGTGGAGTAGGCAAAACTACCTTACTGGGTAGATTGCAGCAGGCTCATGCGGGGGAAGTGGATTTTCTGGGGGTTTGTTTTACCAAAACTCCTGATATCGAAACACCACTAAAACTGATGCGCCATTTGCATCGACAGGCACAGCAGTTGGTGAGTGTGGCAACAATCCCAGATGCTTTTGCCCAACAAGTACAGCAGTTTGAAACGGCTCTTTTTCAATTAAGTCGGCAATCAGTGGATGGTGAAGCGACTACCCCTGAAGAAGCAAGAAAAATAACCAGCTGGTTTGAAAGATTCGTCTGGCTCAATCCCACAGGTTTTACCACTACCTCCAGTAAATCAAAATCCTGGGAAAGCTCAGGATCTGGATTTTCTGCCTTCAGTGCGATCGCTAATGATACAGAAGGTCTGCAAGAATGGATACAGCAGCAAGTTCGACACCATCGAGCAACTAAAGACAAGCCTCAACTGCAAGCGCTGATGTTGGAACCTGTGGCTCGATTAACCCAGGCGTTTGCTGAGAGTTTGGTACAAATTGCCGAGAGTCGAGCAAAACCGTTGGTGCTGGTTTTGGATACCTATGAAAACGCTCAAACTTACCTCAATCAATGGCTGTGGCAGTATTTAGTTGAAGATACACCCTTATCGGCTGCACCAGTAAGGCTAGTTGTCGTCGGGCGAAAATCACTGCAAGCAGATGAAGGATGGCGCAAACTCAACCAAGACAGGAAGTTACTCCATGAGGTACAGCTGAATAAATTTAGTAAGAAACAGACAGACAACTACCTCAAGCAAATTGGTATTAAAAAAGGTAGTGAACGGGCTAATATCTATAAGGTGACTCAGGGATTACCCTATTACCTCGACTGGGTAAGGAAGCAATCAGAGCAGGGTAAGAAGAAAATTGACTTTTCCCAAGGGAATCAAGCGATCGCTAAATTATTATTACAGGGAATCGATACCCAGCAGCAAAAGATTTTGCAGGTAGTGGCTTGTTGCCGTTGGTTTGACTTGGGAATGCTGCAATATTTATTGGGAAAGGATGGCTTAGGTTTACAAGAGGATGCTGAGAAACTTGAGGGTTACTTTGAATGGCTGAAAAACTCAGACTTCGTTGAGTTTAGCAAAGGACACTACCGTTTAGATGACGTAGCGCGGGATGTCTTTCGGCAGTCCTGTTTTCAGGATAGTCGGAGTCGGTTTTATCAAACCAATGTCTTACTCGCCAACTACTTTAAGCAACAAGCGGATGAGTTGTTTGCTCCTCCAAGTCGTTTACCTGATCCCTATGAGGATGAGGAGTGGCGAAAATTAATTGCTGAATTTCTGTATTACAGTCTGTTTGGTAAGCGAAGGGAAGGATTACAACAATACGTTGAACAGGTTTTTGTGGCAGTTTATCTGGGAGTGCCCGATGTGTTTATGGCTCCCTCTGCTTTTATTCGTGCAGAGATGAACACAGAGAACCAGGATCTGCTTCTTAGGGAAATAAGAACGTTTTTTGAGGATGTAGGGATAGTTCTCAGTATAGGCTGGTTTTTTCTAGATGAATCCCCTGGAAGCTACAAAATTCAATTTGAAGATGAAAATACCCCTTCAGAAGAAGCAGCTGAAGCCTTCTCAAAACAAATGGAGGCATCGATTCAATCTCTGTTGGGATATGTTGGCGATTTGGAAGATGGCTTTGGCAAGGGTGTAGGATTGATTTATAAAGCTTTACGTTGTCATAGTTCTAGGGAAAAGACTGATTCGCTCTTGCAAGCCAAAAATCAGGTTGAACAACTCTTAGCTCACTTCCGTCCAAAATTGGCGCATAGTCTTTTTTCACATATTGCTTCCTTACTTATAAGTACGAAAAGCTACGAAGATTCACTGGATTGCTATCAGAAAGCCCTGGGGTTAGGGCAGGGTAATGCATTATTATTTGTTGGTCAAGGAATCGCACTCAATAAGCTGGAGCGATATGAGGAAGCACTTGAGAGTTTTCAAACAGCAATTGACATCGATCCTCAGTCTGTTTATGCTTGGGGAGGTCGAGGGAATGCACTCAATAAGCTAGAGCGATATGAGGAAGCCCTTGAGAGTTATCAAAAAGCGATTGACCTCAATACTCAGTCTGTTTATGCTTGGGTAGGTCGAGGGAATGCACTCTTTAATCTAAAGCAATATGAGGAAGCACTTGTCGCTTACACTCACGCTTTGAGAATTGAGCCTAAAAATCATAAAGCACTCAACATGCAAGCACTAACATTAAGCTTCCTCAAAGATTTTGATAAAGCTATTACAGCCATTGATCAGGCAATCAATCTGAAACCTCAAGAAGTATTATACCAAGCACATCGCGGTATTATTTTAGCAAGGGCGGGTCGATACACCGAAGCTCTTGCTGATTGTGAGCAAGCGATTCACCAAGATCCTCAACATGTGATATCAATTCCGGTTGTATCGGAATGATTAATAATTTGGCTTTTTGGTTAGAAAACATAGACGCTGGCGGGCGCAAGCATTGCGCCCCTACGTCATGAATATTATACCAATATAGCCGGAATTGATATGATACCAAATCTGGTTTAGATACCCCCGTTTTGAAGAAACTGCAAAACTTGCTCTGATATCAAATCCGGCTAAATACTTATCGTATCCTTCTACCTTGCAACCTTCTTCCTTCCCTTCTGCCGTCTGCCTTCTGCCTTCTGCCTTATTGTCACCAAAGTGTAACTATTCTACCGGATTTGATATGAGACGTTGCATGCAACGTCTCTACAGGGTGGGATATAAAGGGTTTGTGTATACCGGATTTGGTATGAGTGGCTATTATGGCAAAGCCTTTTGCTATGCCCGACAAGGAGAAATTGCACAGGCGATCGATAATCTGAAAAAAGCGATTGATATTGCACCTCGTCTTTGTCGAACCGAAGCAAAACACAACCCAGATTTTGACAGTATTCGAGATGAGGAAGGATTTCGAGCTTTAGTAGAGAAGGGAGAATGTAGAATGTAGAATGTAGAATTGGGAATTTTGGTACATCCGCTTTAAAGTAGTGCGAGCATCTTGCTCGCGTCTAATTTCTAACAAGCATCTTGCTCGCCTTTATAACAATCATCCTGCTCGCGTTTAACTTCTCTCTAGCTATAGGCGCACAACTATTCTATTATTAGTAATGATAGCAAAAAGTAATTGAGATTGCAAGCAAACCTCCGAAAATCGCGATCGCATCTTCCCTTGTAGGGTGGGCAAATTCCCAAGTTTAACCCTAGAACCGATATGTAGAGATATATTTGCCCACCACAGCACCTTACCGGTATAGATAATGGTGGGCATTATGAGGATCAATATCCCTGCGGATGAAGATTGTCGAGAATGCCCACCCTACGCTATGGAAAAAAACAATAAGTGATCGCATCTTCCCCTGTAGGGTGGGCAAATTCCCAAGTTTAACCCTAGAACCGATATGTAGAGATATATTTGCCCACCACAGCACCTTACCGGTATAGATAATGGTGGGCATTATAAGGATCAATATCCCTACAGATGAAGATTGTCGAGAATGCCCACCCTACGCTATGGAAAAAAACAATAAGCGATCGCATCTTCCCCTGTAGGGTGGGCAAATTCCCAAGTTTAACCCTAGAACCGATATGTAGAGATATATTTGCCCACCACAG
>JAAHGR010000367.1 GCA_010672425.1 Symploca sp. SIO2E6 | reverse complement strand
CTAGCCTTTTTCTTTCCTTGGTGCCCAGAAAAATTTTTTCTCTTTTTCCTCGAACCATGCTATTGTCCTGATAGCCCTAGATTCTAACTCACATTTTCACATTTTCACATTTTCACATTTTCACATTTTCACATTTTACAATTTAGCTGCACATCAGCTTATTATCGAAGCAATTTAACAATTCTTTATCTAGGTGAGGTTTAGCTCTCGCACTCGACCGCAAGGCGGACTTGAAGATGAAAGCTTGGAGATTGAGAGTATAAGGACTAACAGTGATGATGATAGCGAACGAATTCAGAGCCATAGGCTGCCGATAGATTGTCAGGAGAAAGGGCAACTTCTGGCGTTCCCTGACAAAGTATAGTGCGATTGAGGCACAGAACGCGATCGCAATTTCGCCGCACCATATTTAAATCATGGGAAATTTGCAAAATTGTCCAGCCTTCCTCTTGCTTGAGTTGATAGAGCAATTGATAAAATTCAGTTTCGCCACGCATATCCAATCCTGCGGGAGCTTCATCCAGAATCAATAATCTACGCGGGTAAACCAGACAATAGGCCAGCAACACCCGCTTCATTTCACCCCCAGAAAGCCCACTGAGCAGTTGATGTCTAAGATGGAGTGCATCTACCTTTGCTAAAGCATCTCGAACGGCTTGACGACGTTTTCGATGATTTGCCCAGGGCAATTGAAATCTTAGCTTGTCCCAGCCCAAACCCACTAATTCTTCCACCGTCATTAAGATGCGGCGATCAAATAGGAAGTTTTGCGGCAGGTAGGCAATCTGTTGACGGATCTGTGGCGCGAGTGAACCTTTGCGCCTCAACAGTTGACCGAGAATGAAAACGTTTCCTGCTTGCCGAGGCATAATGCCCAGAATGGCTTGCACCAGAGTACTTTTACCCGCTCCATTCGGACCAACGATTGCCGTATCTGTGCCTGCCTCCAGGCAAAAGGAAACCTCCTGCACTACTGCGTAGGTTTCAAGGGTAACCGTGAGTTGTTCAACTGCGAGTATAACTTCTTTCAAGTCGAAAAGCCCTCCTAATATTATGTCCGGTTGAATACTTATCGTTAAGGTTGACGCGGGGATGCGGGGATGCGGGGACGCGGAGAAGCGGGGACGCAGAGAAGTTTTTCTTATAGGTAACTAGGCGGACATAATATAAAACCTGAACCCAACTCCCTGTGGCACTACTGTAACAGGTTGAGGCATCCGAAGCGGTAACACGGACTGAGTTGAACTGCCAAAAGCGGTGACCAAATCCTGGACGTTTTCACGCATGATCCTGATATAATAGTCTGGTTCCAGGGCTTCGGGACTACCGGTTTCGAGGGAATCAAAGGTGCTAATCTGGACGTTTAAATCCTTTGCTAGTGCCGCGAAAGTATTTTCTCCGGCTTGGGGTTCGGTGAGGAGAGCTTTAAGCTTTGCTTCCTCTACGGCATCTGTCACTCGCTTGACATCTGCCGGTGCGGGGTTTTCTTCAGGAATGTCTACCAAAAACTCGGCTTCTAAGTCATAGCTTTGAGCAAAGTAGGGGGCAAAGTCATGGAAGGCGACAAAAGTTTGTCCTGCATAAGGTTGAAGAGTTGAGGTAATTTCTGCATCCAGTTTTTGCAGTTGTTCAATGTAAGCTGCTGCATTGGCGGTGTACTCAGCCTCACCTTCTGAATCAGCTGCAATTAGTCCGTCTCTGATATTTTCCACTTGTTCAATGGCACGTTTGGGATCGAGCCAGACATGTGGATTGTATTCACCATGATGGTGATGTCCTTCCTCAGCCTTTTCTTCCCCTTCCTCATGATCGTGATCGTGGTCATGATCGTGGTCATGACTACTCTCTTCTACCTCTTCATTAGTGATTGTGGCAATTCCCTCACTGGAGTCAATAATCTTCAAATCTGGATTACTGGCATTTGCGACTAAATCCTCTAAAAATTCCTCCATTTCTAATCCGTTTTGTACCAGCACATCAGCCTCAGCAAGCCGTTGGGCATCTTGTGGTCTAGACTGATAATCGTGTGGACCCACATTGGCTGGCAACAACTGATTTACTTCTGCGCGATCGCCCGCCACGGCTTTTGTAAACTGAGTGATGGGCAAAAATGTTGTCACTACTTGTAACTCACCCGTTGTTGCGGCGATTGTCGATTGTGCTTGTGCATCTGAGTTGGTTGTAGGTGCATTTGTTTGGCAACCACCTAAACTAACCGCGATCGCAGACACTACCACAATAGACAACCGACGAACGAGATTGCTGGATGGTTGTAATCTGGCTTTTGAATGAATCATCTGAAGTATCCTCACTGCAACATCAACGCCACGCATTGATATTTCGGTCAGGCTCATAGTACCATGAGAATGGTTATCATTCTCCTATTCTACAACACCCGCCGTGAAAAGTCAGTAGATGGAAAACTTTTTTATAAGTGAGCGATCGCTAAAGGAAAAAGATGAGTATTATGAGGTTTGCCAAGACCTGCAATTTCTGGGTTTTCGTACCTTAACCCAGCCGACAACGCGACGACTCTAAATTGGTTAAACTTATGCAGATTAAACGTTCATTTCGGTTCATTTTCTCACTTGTGCTGGCTATTTCTTTAGTATGGGTAAGCCTTAACCCCGTTAACAGCCTTGCAACAGCCCTCACTAGTCAAGGAGTACAGAATACATTCCCATCTTCCGAGACTAACCTTGTTGCTCAGGCCAAGGTTGGAGAGTTTGTGTTACCCCCTTTGCCCTATGCCTACGATGCTCTTGCTCCCTACATTGATAGCGAGACGATGACATTTCACCATGATAAGCACCATGCTGGCTATGTCAAAAACTTAAATGGCGCGATCTCAAAACACCCAGAATTGAAAGGTAAATCGGTGGAGGCGTTATTGCGTGATCTCAGTAACCTTCCAGAAGATATACGCTCCACGGTACGCAATAATGGTGGAGGCCATGCCAACCACACGATGTTCTGGGAAATTATGACTCCTGATAGTCAAGGCCAACCCACTGGTCCGATTGCCTCAGCAATTAATGATACTTTTGGGGACTTTGAAACCTTCAAGCAGGAATTCAATACTGCTGGAAAAAAACGTTTTGGTAGTGGCTGGGCTTGGCTAGTTTTGACCAAGGATGGAACGTTAGAAGTTACGAGCACAGCTAACCAAGATAGTCCTTTTCTTGATGGCAACTATCCGATCATGGGTAACGATGTTTGGGAACATGCATACTACTTAAACTATCAAAACCGCCGAGGAGACTACCTTGATGCTTGGTGGAGTGTTGTGAATTGGGAAGAAGTCAATCAGCGATTTGAACAAGCTCAAGACTCCCTAAAGAGTTAGAAGGATCTCAATTGTAATTGAAAATCTGAGAACGACATATGGCTTAAACCTAGTCCCTCAGTAGGGTGCGTTACTAGCTAGGGCTTGGGAGAAGAAGTAACAAGTAACAAGTAAGACCGAATGAAGCATGTATCCTAGTTTTGGGCTGAAAAATGCTTGAAACCACTGTCTGGTATGGCTTACACCCTTATGCAGCAAGCCCTAGCTAACGCACCGCAAATACTGATACCAAATCCGGTATAGTTATATCAATTCCGGTTGCATCGGAATGATTAAAAATCTGGCTTTCTGGTTAGAAAACATAGATACACTGAGGGCGCAAGCTTTACGCCCCTACATCACGAATATTATCCCAATGTAGCCGGAATTGATATTAGTAGATATTGGGGCTACTCCCCACTTCCTCACTACTGCAACATCAACGCCACCTCTTTCGCAAAATAAGTCAGAATCAAGTCTGCACCGGCTCGCTTCATACTAGTCAGGGTCTCTAAAATCACTTTTTTCTCATCAATCCAACCCTTTTCCCCAGCGGCTTTAATCATGGCGTATTCACCACTGACATTATAGGCTGCAACAGGTACATTCGTATGCTGTTTGATTTGGTAAATAACATCCATATACGCCAAAGCTGGCTTAACCATGACAATATCTGCCCCTTCTGCAATGTCTAGATCGACCTCTTTGAGAGCTTCTTTAGCATTTGCAGCATCCATTTGATAGGTTTTCTTGTCACCAAATTTAGGAGCCGAGTCTAGAGCATCGCGAAATGGCCCGTAGTATGCCGAGGCATATTTGGCGGAATAGGCAAGAATACCCACATTAATCCATCCCTCCGCATCTAGTGCCCGACGAATCGCGCCCACTCGACCATCCATCATGTCCGAAGGGGCAACGAAATCCGTTCCAGCTTCTGCTTGCGCAAGTGCCTGTTTCACCAGCACCGCCACCGTTTCATCGTTGAGAATCTCGCCATCCTGCACAATGCCATCATGCCCTTCACTGCTGTAGGGATCAAGGGCAACATCGGTGAAAACCAGAATATCGGGGACAGCTTGCTTGATGGCTCTTACCGAGCGAGGAATTAAGCCATTCGGGTTATAGCTTTCTGTCCCCGCATTGTCTTTTTGCTCCTCGGGAACGAGGGGAAACAAAGCGATCGCGCCAATTCCCAACTCATAAGCCTGCTTCACCTCATCCAGCAACAAATCCAGGGTATAACGGGAGCAACCAGGCATTGATGCCACTGATTGCTGTTGCTTCTCCCCTTCCATGACAAACAACGGGTAAATTAAGTCTTCTACGCGCAAGCTATTTTCCCGCACCAGACGACGCAGAGTTTCAGTTCGCCGCAACCGTCGAGGACGATGCACGCTCGTTGGCATAGTTGATTTGGCTTGGTTTCCAGAATCTGCGGGGTCGATTGCTGTTAGGGGAGTTTTAGATGCAGGGGTTGAGGTTTCAGTCAGGCTCATAGTACAATGAGAATACTTATCATCATAATATTTTACAGCACCCACTGCTAAAAGTGACTGATCATCTTTTAGCAATTCTCAACAACCACATTTGTTCACGGGAAGTATCGATACATTTCCTTACGGGTAAGACACGAAGGAAGGTAATCATCCCTTCATTCTGTGTCAAACCAACCCGGTAATCGCCAACGCGGATACGATAATAATCTCCATCTGCCTTAAGTTTTTTGATATTGCTGATATCTAAGAGACTCTCAGCATTTTCAACTTCTTCTATGACGGCTTTGATTCTCGCAAGCAATTCTTCATATCGAATTTTGCCAATATCCTTTTCAAAACTTTTTCTAAACTCAACTTTCACGCTTTTGGCTCCAGCAGTTGAAAGATAGAATCGCGGCTAGTTAATTCAGTTGTTTCTCCCTCTGCGATCGCTCGTTCCATTGCCACGTCTTCAATCAGTTCTGCCAAAAATTCAGAAACTTCTTCGCGGTTATCACGAAGTAACTCGATGATTGCACTTTTCATAATTTCCTTGAGTTGGTCTGGGTTCAGGGTGAGCTCAGACATGGTGTTTTCCTCCTACTCGTTGACGTTAGATAAATGAATGCTCAAACTGAAAGCGAAACCCAACACCGAGTTTACCGCATTAGGTTAGTGGTTGTCGTCGATTGACAAAACTTTATGGTTAATCAAAAAATTCTCAACCGAACTTCAAAAAATTACCACTACCGGAACAAATTTCATGTGCCTCCTAATCTAAGTTTGTTGTTTGTTTTTAATTGTTTGCTGCATTCTCTCCTGAAGTTCCAATAGAGTTAAAGAGCCGATTTCTCCTAATTGACGAGTTCGTACACTCAAGGTTTGGTTTTCCACTTCCCGCTTACCAACAACCGCAACGACGGGAATTTTTTCGAGTTCTGCAGTGCGAATTTTTTTGCCCAAACGTTCTCCACTCGAATCTACATCAACTCGATATCCCAGTTGTTTTAATTGCAGGGCGATCGCAGTTACATGCTCTTGTTGAGCATCACTCACGGGTAACAACCTCACCTGTACCGGAGCCAACCACAGTGGAAAATCCCCCGCATAATT
Organism: Symploca sp. SIO2E6; assembly: GCA_010672425.1. GTDB lineage: Bacteria > Cyanobacteriota > Cyanobacteriia > Cyanobacteriales > Coleofasciculaceae > Caldora. The sequence goes on along the minus strand of JAAHGR010000367.1, from coordinate 1,882 downwards.
CTCAATTAAGATGCCAAAGAAGCGTTCTAGTGAGCCGAAGATAGCGCGGTGAATCATAATCGGACGCTGGCGCGAACCGTCCGCCGCGACGTATTCCATATCAAAGCGTTCCGGTAAGTTGAAATCGACTTGAATCGTGGAACACTGCCACAAACGCCCGATCGCATCTTTAATCTTGATGTCAATTTTAGGACCATAAAATGCACCACCACCGTCGTCCGTCACATAGTTCCAATCCTTGGTATTTAATGCTTGAACCAGCGCATCCGTCGCTAATTTCCAAATAGCGTCTGTACCTACAGACTTGTTAGGTCGGGTAGAAAGATACACCTCATACTCAGTGAAGCCAAAATCCGACAGAATTTGCTCAGTCAAATTCAACACACCCAGAATTTCATCTGCCACCTGTTCGGGGAGGCAAAAAATATGAGCATCATCCTGAGTAAAGCCGCGCACTCGCATTAAGCCGTGCAACACACCTGATCGCTCATAGCGATAGACAGTGCCTAATTCTGCCCAACGAATCGGCAACTCTCGATAAGAATGCAAATGACTTTGATACGTCAACACATGGAACGGGCAGTTCATCGGCTTTAGTTGATACTGCTGCGCCTCAATCTCCATCTGGTCGAACATATTCTCGTTGTAAAAATCTAAGTGCCCAGATGTTTTCCAGAGCTCAAGATTGGCAATATGCGGCGTGTAGAGTAGTTCATACCCGGCATCTAAATGCGCTTTACGCCAGTAGTCTTCAATTAATAGCCGCATCCGCGCCCCTTTCGGATGCCAGAAGACGAGTCCCCCACCTGCATCCTCCTGGATGCTAAACAGATCCAAAGCTTGTCCCAATTTGCGATGGTCACGGCGTTTCGCTTCTTCTTTTTGAGTGAGATATGCCTGGAGTTGTTCTGGGGTCTCCCAGGCGGTGCCGTAGATTCGCTGCAACTGTGCTTTGGTTTCATCCCCTCGCCAGTAGGCTCCAGCCACACTTTCGAGGGCAAAAGCATCGGGGTTAATTTCCCCCGTGGAGTTGAGGTGAGGACCTGCACACAAATCCCACCAGCAATCCTTGCCCATCTGTTTCTGGCTCAGATTGTTAGCCGCGATGTTCAACAAGGAAGCTTCTGCCACATCTTGCAGGGTATCTACCAAACCAATGAAGTAGCGCGTGATGGGTTCATCAGCGGGAATGCTATCGAGGATTTCCTGTTTGTAAGGTTCGTGGAGTTGCTCAATTTCAGCCCGAATTTGCTCCCGATCAACCACTTCTCTGATAATGGGCAGATTGGCGTTGATGATGCGCCGCATCTCGCTTGTAATCTGGATGAGATCGTCAGGGGTGAAGGGGGTTTGACGGTCAAAGTCATAGTAAAAGCCAGTATCTGTCCAGGGTCCGATCGTCACTTTTGTCTCTGGGAACAGCGTTTGCACTGCCATTGCCAGCACATGAGCGCAAGTATGGCGAATCTGCAGCAGCGTTTCAGCACTGGTTTGGCTAGAATGGGACACAAGGACTGAACTGACCATAATCAATTAAAAACAATAATCCTTCTTATATTATAGTCATGCGCGATCGCGGTGTGAAACGTACTCGCTTTTATGTTCTGGTTCATACCACGATGCCTGCGGTGCTGCTGGAAGTGGGCTTTTTGACACTCCCACGGCGTGTTTCGCGTGGGATTCTTGCTTCATCCAGCCAACTTAAATTAGAGGAGTTTCCCCACCTAAGCAGAGGTTGTTCTGTCCACAAGCTTTAGATGTTGAACTCAGGACAGGGAATCGCTTCCTTGCCTGGTCTACAGAACCGTACATGACACTTTCACCTCATACGGCTCCTCAATGATTAGGCACTTGTCTTGTGTACTTCATCATGACAATGGCG
>JAAHGR010000366.1 GCA_010672425.1 Symploca sp. SIO2E6 | reverse complement strand
GGAAAAGTAAGTAGGTGTTAGGTGGTAGGTGGTAGATGTGAGGTGGTAAGCCAAGACGCATTTAAACCACTTGGTCCCAATCTCCGCGTCTGGTGCATCTGGTGCGTCAGTACTAACTGGTCAATTTACAATTGACAAATAGTGTAACTATGGAAAAGCAATTTGAAATCCTGACTACTGCTCGTTTCTACCTGGAACTAGCACTTGATGGTTCTCAAGAACCAATAGATGCTTATTTCATGGAATGCCAAGGATTTAAGCGCACTCAGGAACTAATCGAGATTTGCGAAGTTACTCCTCAGAAGTGGGGTAAACATAACGCTAAAACTGGTCGAGTAGTACGCACCAAGCTTCCCGGTAATACCAAGAGCGAAAATATCATTTTACGTCGGGGGATGACCATCTCCATGACTATGTGGAAATGGTTTAAGGCAGTTGAAGAGGGAGATTGGGCTACACAAGGCAAAAATGGTGACTTGACAATCTATAATCAGGGTGCGGAGGAAAAAGCCAGATTTCGCTTCCAAGGAGCTTGGCCAATCAGTTATAAAATAGCTGATGTCAAGGCAGGGAGCAATGACTTTGAAGTGGAAGAGTTAGAATTGAGTGTTGACGAATTTACACGGGTTAAATAGAGCCGGATGATTCAAACTGAGTTTGAATTTACTTTGCCCAAGGGTTATCTCGATGGAGAGGGTAACCTGCATCGCAAGGGTGTGATGCGCCTGTCCCGGGCAATGGATGAAATTGTTCCTATGCGGGATCCCCGCGTTAAATCTAATTCTGCTTATGCTACAGTGATTATCCTTTCACGGGTGATTACTCGCCTAGGAGCACTAGATGATGTTTCCCCAGCAGTAATTGAAAATCTCTTTGCCTGTGACCTAAGTTATCTCCAGAAATTCTATCGTAATATCAATGGACTTGAGGAAAATGAAGTATGAATAATGGGGAATGGGAATTGGGAATTGGGAATTGGGAATTGGGAATTGGGAATTGGGAATTGGGAATTGGGAATTGGGAATTGGGAATTGGGAATTGGGAATTGGGAATTGGGAATTGGGAATTGAACTTTGAACTTTGAACTTTGAACTTTGAACTTTGAACTTTGAATTTTGAATTTTGAACTTTGAATTTTGAATTTTGAATTATTCCAGTTAATGCATTACACAGAATTTGAATTTACTCTTCCCAAAGGCTTGGTAGATCCTGAAGGAGAAATCCACCGTCAGGGAACAATGCGCCTAGCGACTGGAAAAGACGCAATTTCTGTCCAGAGAAACCGTCGCGTTATAGAAGAACCTGAGTATGGTGTATTGGTGATTTTATCCAGGGTAATTACTAGTCTCGGTAACTTTTCTTCAGTCTCACCAGAGTTGTTAGAGCAACTTTTTTTGGTGGATTTTGTTTACCTACAGGAGTTTTTAGGGCATCTTAATGGGGAGTTTTATGCTTCGGGGGAATTATCGGCTACCCCTTGACACAACTTTACCAAGAGGTAGCCTTGATTGCTTTTTACTTCCACTGGTCTTTAGAAAATATTTTGAACTTGGAACATACTGAAAGAAGACGTTGGGTAGAAGAAATTGGAAAACTGATCTAAAGCGTGAGTCCAGAAACCGGGTTTCTTGGGAAAAGTGCTGATATGAAAGTCGTTATTCTTGCAAGAAACCCGGTTTCTAGGAATAATTAGGATTGCTATAGTAGTTTTCGCACCCGTGAGGTACATCTCCAATTCCCAATTCTCAATAACGAATGTACCTCACAAGTATGAGAAACGCTATATATACGTTAACTATGTAACTTCAATGTCACAACCAACGATAGAATCAATCCTGCAAGAAAAACGTGTATTCCCACCCTCGTCTGAGTTTTCTCAAGCAGCACAGATCAAAAGTTTACAGGAGTATCAGCAAATTTATGACCAAGCGAAGGCTGACCCCGAGCAGTTTTGGGCAGACTTGGCAGCCAGCGAGTTGCATTGGTTCCAAAAATGGGATAAAATACTGGATTGGCAACCACCCTTTGCTAAGTGGTTTGTCGGGGGCAAGATTAATCTTGCTTACAACTGTCTTGACCGACACCTTACCACTTGGCGCAGAAATAAAGCAGCTTTGATTTGGGAAGGGGAACCAGGAGATTCCCGCACTCTCACCTATGCCCAACTGCACCGGGAAGTTTGCCAGTTTGCTAATGTATTAAAACAGCTGGGAGTGACCAAAGGCGATCACGTCGGTATTTATATGCCGATGATCCCTGAAGCTGCGATCGCAATGTTGGCTTGTGCTCGGATTGGTGCCCCCCATACTGTAGTTTTTGGCGGTTTTAGTGCCGAAGCTTTGAAGGATCGATTGGTAGATGCTCAAGCGAAGTTGGTAGTTACCGCTGATGGTGGTTGGCGCAAGGATAAAATTGTAGCTCTCAAGGAACAAGTCGATAAAGCCTTAGCCGATAATGGCGCACCTACAGTCGAAAACGTCCTAGTTGTCAAGCGCACTCAGCAAGAAATTACCATGGAACCAGGACGGGATCATTGGTGGCATGAGTTGCAAGCTGGGGTATCGGGAGATTGTCCAGCAGAACCGATGGATAGTGAGGATATGCTCTTCATCCTCTACACTAGCGGTACTACCGGTAAACCCAAGGGAGTTGTCCACACCACCGGCGGTTACAACCTCTACACCCACATGACCCTGAAATGGACATTTGACATTAAAGATACCGATGTCTACTGGTGTACCGCTGATGTCGGCTGGATTACCGGCCACAGTTACATAGTTTATGGCCCCCTATCCAATGGAGCCACCACCTTAATGTATGAAGGCGCACCTCGTCCTTCTAATCCTGGCTGTTTGTGGGATGTAGTAGAAAAATACGGTGTGAACATCTTCTACACAGCTCCTACCGCAATTCGCGCTTTAATCAAAATGGGGGAAGAGTACCCCAACGCCAGGGATTTATCTTCCCTGCGGATCCTGGGAACTGTCGGCGAACCGATTAACCCAGAAGCCTGGATCTGGTATCACCGCATTATTGGTGGGGAACGCTGTCCCATTGTCGATACCTGGTGGCAAACAGAAACCGGCGGCTTTATGATTACTCCCCTTCCCGGTGCCACTCCCACGAAACCCGGTTCAGCGACTTTCCCCTTCCCTGGGATTATTGCCGATGTTGTCGATTTAGAAGGCAATCCCGTAGAAGATAACCAGGGAGGTTACCTAGTTGTGAAGCACCCCTGGCCAGGAATGATGCGCACAGTGTACGGCAATCCTGAGCGTTTCCGCCGCACCTATTGGGAACATATTCCCCCCAAAGATGGACAATACCTCTACTTTGCCGGGGATGGTGCCAGGAAAGATGAAGATGGCTACTTCTGGGTAATGGGTCGTGTTGACGATGTAATCAACGTTTCTGGACACCGTTTAGGTACCATGGAAGTAGAGTCAGCCTTAGTATCTCACCCAGCAGTAGCAGAAGCAGCAGTAGTCGGTAAGCCGGATGAAGTGAAGGGAGAAGATGTCTGTGCCTTTGTCACCCTAGAAAATACTGTTAGTGCTAGCGATGAACTACAAAAAGAACTCAAGCAACATGTAGTCGGTGAGATTGGCGCGATCGCTCGTCCTGGTGAAATTCGCTTTACCGATGCCCTACCGAAGACCCGTTCAGGGAAGATTATGCGGCGCTTGTTGCGAAATCTGGCAGCAGGGGAAGAAGTGGCTGGAGATACTTCCACCTTGGAGGATCGCACTGTGTTAGATAAGTTGCGGGGAGGTGCCTGATTAATTTTGAGCTTGGTAGTAAGTAGGTAGGCGGAAATAAACCGAAGTATGTTACGAAACGTAAATAGAGGTCAAACCCTTACCAATGACTAATGACCAATGACCAATGACGATCCTCACCAGTCAACTTTAATAGTGCCGACCTACTTAATTGGTAGAGGCTAAAATTGTTGGTTTAACCTGACGGGGTGACAATAATAGCTGAAACTCCTGTATATCAATGCTTTTCCCGATCACCGATAGAGGAAAAATAGGCGTGTTTTTCTCATGCACGGGTAAATCATTCCCCAGGTTGCCTCCCCAAAGCCTATAAAATCGTTGAGACGCTTAGGTCAAATCAGCCTTCGCTGCCTCTATTTTTTTGAATTGCTAGGAAGCTATAATCATTGCTAAACAAAGGTTGTAGCTATAGTTGTCACCCCGTCAGTAGTTTTAAGGTATTTGGATCGCTCTTTGTAGTTCAGCCTTAAGTTGTCACCAATGCCTGGGCATCAAATACCCTCTATCCGTAATCTAGGAGTACTACACCTTGAAGTGTTCAATTATGGTTAAATTATGGTTAAATTATGGTTATTACCCACAGATCGGCTATTTTGTAAATGTTTATCTCTGATAAAGTTAAGAATTTATGTTGGAAAAATTACCACCTAGACTGTGTTGAGGAAAAATGCCTACAAAATTTACAACATAAATTTGATAGTCTCCCACTTGATAGATATATCAAAGGATTCTATCGGTATAGAAGATTTTCTAGATTTTCTGTGTCAGGTTCTAATATAACAAGAATGCCTCATGCTACTTTTTATCAAAATTTAAACGATAATAAGCTTTTAGGAGGTATTCAAAGGAGTTACCAAGAACTCAAGCAAGATTTAGTAAGAGAGAGAGATTTTGTCAGTTTACTTATAAAGTTTTCAAGCTACTGCCAGACACAATCAGAGAGCCAGTCTATTGAAATTGGTGTTCACCAAATTCGCATAACCTGTTCTAGTAGACAATCTGGGAATCCCACCCCTGAAGGGATACATAGAGATGGGGTAGATACAATCGGAATTTTATGTGTAAATCGGCATGAAATCAAAGGAGGTATAACTTCTTTATTCTATCCAGATAAGAAAAGCCTGACTTTTAAGAGAAAACTCCACCCTGGTGAGTTATTGATTGTCAACGATAAGCAACTCTGGCATTATACGAGTCCCATCACACCAGTTACCTTCTCGAACCCAGGGTTCAGAGATATTTTAGTCCTGACGTATTCAAGTGTTTCTTAGGGACCTGAAGACGATGAAAGAGGAAATAAAAGAAATATTAAATAATTATGAATTAGGAGAATTGCTGTCTTGTGAAAAAATGATTTGTGGGTATTCAAATACCAACTATAAAATAGATACTAGCACGGGAAGTTATTTATATAGAATTTGTCAACGACAGTCGTTAGATTCAATTCAGTATGAGATGAATTTAATGCAGGCATTAAAGCAAATTAGATTTCCTGCTGCTTTTCCGATTCAAAGGAAAGATAAAGAATATATTAGCTTAGGTAATCATCACTGGGTAACAATCTATGAATTTATTGAAGGTGCTCAGCCAAAAGTTACACCAAAAACAGTAGAAGAAATTGCCTTGACAACTGGACAACTTAGTCAATTCAAGAACTGGAGACAATTACCCAGAAAAAACCCTATAAGTTTAGATCTTTGTCATAAACTCATTAAAGATTTTGAAACATCAAAATATCAATATTCAAATATTTTTTCCTACTTCATAGAACAAACAGAATATCTAAACTCATACCTTACCCAGAAAATACCTAAAGGAATGGTGCATGGAGATCTATTTCCCGATAACACTATATTTAATGGAAATCAACTAACTGCTATTATCGATTTTGAATTTTCTTGTCCCGATTATTTACTCATTGATGTTGGAGTGGCAATCAATGGATTTTGTTTCTTAAACAACAGGTTGAATCAAGATTTATTAATCATATTTCTAAAAAACTACAGTAAAATCAGAAGATTTACTCCAAAAGAAATTGCTTTATTACCTTACTATATTCAATGGGGAGCGCATGGGATAATTTCCTGTCACTTAGGACATAATCTCCTGAGCCAAAGGAGTATAAAACAGTTAAATCGAGTTAATGAATTAATGGAAAGGGTCAAAATACTGCGGCAAGAGGAAGTCATTGTCAGTCGATTGATTCAAGATTTTGCGCGATCGCAACCTCATTTTCCTTAAGACTGCTGGGCACCTGTATCCCCAATATAATCATTCGTACAACTATAAATAAAAATAGTGCCAACCAGATAGTTTGATTATTATGAAATTTCCAAGCCGCAAGAGCTGCGGGTATAAATCCAATAACAATCCCATTTACCATACTATTGCGGATGAGCCGCCCATCGATCAAACCTAGAAAATACCCTTGCAACATTAGTGTTAGAGACCAGGCTCCTAAAATTGGTATTAGCCATAGAAGATAATGATGTATTTCCTCAATTACTTCCCCATGATTGGTTAGCAACCCAAACAGAGGATCTGGCAAGACAATCAGTATGGCCGCGAACCCTAGCCCTATGCTCAAGCTTACACCTCCAGACATTTGCATTAACTGAACAAGCTGCTTTTTGATGCCTGCACCCCAAAGATTTCCCGCTAAACTTTCAGTTGCAAAAGAGACTCCATCAAGGAATGCCGCAGCGAGATACACCATCTCAATGAGCAAAGTATTAGCTGCTAGTATTAGAGTTCCCAAAGTGCTACTGATATTAGTAAATACTGAAACAGTTGCAGCCAAGGCTAACCGAGCTACAAACAAGTCTCCATTAAGTTTTGTTACACTTTTGATTTCATCGATCTTAAAAATGGAGCTAGTAACGGTAGGAATTTTAACCCACCAGCCCTCTAGAAAGATAAAGACCAATCCCCCCAGTAGCATTAGATATTGGCTGGCTGCTGTAGCTGCTCCAGCCCCGAAACTCTGCCATCCCCAGTAAACAATCAAAAGATAATCCAACAAGATATTGCTACCACTGCCAATCGCAGATAATATCAATACCGTTCTCCCTTGCTCTCGACCCATGAACCAACCTATCAGAACAAAGTTAATGAATACTGCTGGAGCGCCCCAAATACGAGCATTATAGTAAGTGAGAGCAGCAGCCTTAACCGATGGAGTGGCAGAGAGTAAAGCAAATCCCGCTTCTCGAAATGGATGCTGCAATAATAGAATTATTAGTCCCATTACCAGAGCGATCAAACTATTCCTTAATAGAGTTAGCAAAATTGCATCTTGGTCAGAACGTCCTACAGCCTGGGCAGTTGGACCTGTTGTTCCCAATCTTAATAATTTGAAAGTGCGGTAAAGGATATTGAACAGGACAGTAGCCAAAGCAACTCCTGCTAGATAACGAATATCTGCCAAGTGTCCTAGAAAAGCCGCATCGACTAAACCAGATAGAGGAACCATCATATTAGACAGAATGTTAACCAGAGCAAGTGTCAGGAAGCGAGAACGAAGTTCATCTGATGGTAGTACTTGGCTATTTACTTTCAGTGGAGACTTCGATTGAAGCAGATTGTCCATGGAGTTAGGCTGTTTATTCATCTAACAAAAAAGGGTTGTGTCGCAAAAAGTTCATAAAGACATAATTACTCTGTGGTTATCTAATTATTTTCTCAGGATTTGAGTACTGTAGCTACTGATTACAGAAGCAGCAAGCCAGCCAACAACAAACAGTGAAATAATAATAGTCATGATCTTTACTCGAAGGTAATTTCCGCAAAACAATCAATGGGGAACTAGCTCACAGCCAGTGCAGTTAGAGTTAAGGTAGTTACAAACAAAGTTGCGATCGCGCCTAGTAAGGCGTAACGGCGCTGCTGCTCAGGTGAAGGATAAACAGCGTAGTACATTTCTTTGTCCAAAGTCCAAACCGTAGATAAAGAGCATATTTCCTTATTTGTAAGCGATCGCCTCAATTTTGACTAGCAATGACTCCGTATCAACATCGTCAAACACTCGAAT
>JAAHGR010000365.1 GCA_010672425.1 Symploca sp. SIO2E6 | reverse complement strand
GGAGTCCGATCCATCGCAAAGAACTGCCGCATGATTCCAGGTCGAGTAACTTCACCCTCTTCCGGTATGCGATCCTCGTAAACCATAAAGCGATCGCGGTTTGCTCCTGGTGTGTGAACGCCAAACTGCTCTAGTAAATCGCTGGTGAGTTCGTTAACTGGTTCAATTTCCCTGACATACATCCCTCTACCAGCTCTGGTTAATCGCTCCAAGGGTGTGCCTTCTGAGTCAGGGAATTTTCGGCACAATGAGTCGTAGAGGTCAATCGTACAAAGCATTTTAGTCGCCATTGCTGTTAACAATGAACGCTTATGAAACTCTTTGAGTAAGCCCCGTATCCTATCAAATAAATCAAGAGCTGGCTCTTCATGAAGGTTCGTACCAGCGGGAATATCAAGCGTGTCTACCCTCTGACCGGAAAATAAGCCATCCATACCCTCCGCTTGATTGCCGAACACGACCAGCTCATGCTCCTTCTCGGAGATTTTATCACTCAAGCCATCCATGAGCATTTGGACAGTGTTCCGTTCTGGTAGCAACCCATTGAGATTAGCTACTTCTTCAGCTGCGATATCTGAGATTGCATCCCACTTCGCTCCCATGACAATCACACGGGCATTATATTGATCAGCCGTAGTGGCTAATTGAAGTAAAGGAATGTCTGTCGCCTTTCCCGTATGAATCGTAGCCTTACCCGCATAATCAATGCGCGGGATAATCACTCGCTTTTCACCCAGCCGTAAATCCCCAACATTATAAAGATGGTCACCATTAGCCGCCCAGCGCTCAGGATAGACAGTTTTCATCCACTGCCGTTCGTAGCGGGTGACTTCTGCATTAAGAAACTTGGCACTCCCAGCAAAATCAGCCATTAGAAACCTCCCAGATTCAAAACTGCAATCCCAGCTCCGGTTGTTCCGGTGACAAACCGACCATTTGGCACAGCGTCATGGCTCCCGCTGGGGGCGTTTGAGAAGCGTCCCAGCACATCAAGGGGGTCGGCTTCGGCAGTGTGCCTGAAAGTAGCTATATCCCCAATGTTTACTGCCGTTTCAACCCAAACATGAATATCACCCCAAGTCAGGACATCCACCGGAGTCCCGACTGGGAAGCCAATGTTTTCACCAGCCAGATACGAAACCTCATCAATCCCCCAGGAATCATTAATCACAGTGATTCCTCGGAACTGCTGCCCAGTAGCACTAGGCAAAACAAGCTTCCTGGGGTCATCACCTGTCACTACTGCCCGTCCGAATGGCAGGTTTATGTTCATCCCATTGAGCAGTTCTTGTAAGGTTCCTCTAATGACGTTGTAGGTAGCGCTGGCTATCTGCCCTTCCAGCCCAATCGGAGAGCTGTAACTAACAGTTGTTTGTGGCATTCTTCCTCCTAGTTTTAATGCCTTTTGTAATTACGATTACGACGATTTTCAATGCGTCTACGCCGCTCCTCTCTAGGGTCTTCATGGCTCATGTCCCCACGTTCAGAGTCTCCATCGACCTGGTAGTAAAGACCATCTAATGGCTGTCTGGATTCATCTTGACGATGGCGAGAACCACGCATTTGGAGATAGGTGTCCCAAGCACCATCGACAAAAGATGCATCCCGTCCATCAAGCTTGATTGATGTCAGCTTTCCTAAGCAGAAAGCCTTGGCTTGGGTAGAGCTGAGGCTGTAATCTGGTTGAAAGTTAGGGTTATCTTGCCTCAGCTCCGGAACTGCCACACTCCACACATCGAGCCGCTGCTGTATTTGAGTTGCGATCGCATTTTCATCCATGCGATTAGAGTCAGCTTTCTCCAGCTGGGATTTAGTTACTTCCAGCTCCCCTTCCAGGCGTGAATAATCAGACTTAGATTGCTCTAATTCCCCCTCTACCTTCTCCAAGTCTGATTGGAGAGAGTCAGCGCGGGACTGAAGCGCCCCAATCGCACTAATCAATCCCTCATCAGTAACTTCAAAAGCACGATCAGTATTGTCCAGCCGTAAAACTATAGTCGCCACCTTGTTCTTACCTCCTGTATCTTTGCTGTCAGTTTTGTTTGAGGAAGCTTTAGAGTTATCCCCTGAATCTCTCTCCTCTCCTGAGTCACTCCTTTGACTCGCCAGGTCAAAATACAACGGTTCCGCTAAAGCCAGCCCTTTTGTCCATTCTTTTTGGTCAAATCGCAGTCCGACACTCTCTCCAGCCCTTCCGCTCCCTGGTTCTAAGGGTGCGGCAACATGGTCATACTCACCACGGAACTGCTCCCAAATTCCATCCTCCCTTTGGGTTAATTTTTTGAGTCCATATCCAGAGCTGGCTTCGGGGAGTTTTCCCGTTGCCAGAATCCGCTCAATCACAGCTACTCCCCGATAGTCATCAATGATGGCTTCCGTAATGAGCTTGCCATCTTCTCTAGCAACTCGATTGAGCAGAGTACCCACCCTTAGTCCCTCCCTGTTCAGATTGAACTTTCTTGTTTTGGGGTGGGTTAGAACCATTGGTAAACCAGCGATTGTGTGAACCGAATCGTCATTAAACAAACCCGCATCGGTAACCACCTCTGTCCGTTCAATCAATTTGCCGTCCTCATCCAGACTGTAATACTTGAGCGGTTTACCCACTTGCCCTAAAACTACGTGAGTCCAGTACCGCCCATCCGACAGCTTTTCCCACGGTAGAGGGTCAAATTTATCCAGTCTGAATAATTGCGGCTCAGCCATTTTTCCGACCTATGAAGAATAAATTTACCGTGCCTATCAGGTTAGCAGTAACATTTAATAAAATGTCCATATAATCGCAGTTTCCACGACTCATTCCGCATATCCGCGATGGAGTCGCAGAATCTGCGATTAAATCGCAGATTTTGCGCGTTTGAAGATGATGAAAAATGATATTGGCGTACTTGGGCAAGTCTTAACGCAGCAAGTCTTGGCACAAATTGAACAAGACTTGACAGAAGTGGAGGCGAATAATCCTTACAAGCGGCAAGCTAAGATCATCCGCTTTCTCAGAGAAATGAAAAGACTTGATCAGAAGCAGCTCGGTAAACTGCTGGGGGTCGATCACAGCACAGTCAGCCGTTACGAGCGGTTAGGGTGCAACGACTTTAAGGTGATTTGTCGGTTGGCTAGGATATTTGGTATTTCGCTCGATGTGTTTAGTGTCTAGATGTTAGGAAAGACAACGAATGTATAATTTTTCTTTCAGAGTATCAATTAAGAATTTTTGAGGAGTTTTATGTTTGATGCTTTAGCAGTATCGAGCTTGACTTTAATTATTGGCTTGATTTCGCTTTTACATGATTCTAAAGGCAGTAAAAGAACTGCTGTTGCTCTCGGCGTGAGTCTTTTTACTTATTACTTCTTCATTGTTCGGTAACTTGGTCTAACTGAAAGTGTTGGCAGAGCAATGGCACTACATTATCAAACCACCGCAGTTGCGCTCCGCTCCAGGCATTGGTTTTACTAGTTGCTAACATAGCTCTGCCGTATTCCTTACCCTTTTCCGTAAGCTTTCGCTCCCTTGACCCTGGTTTAGCCCATTCCTGAATACCCAATTCATGCAGAGCAGAGTTAATTTGAGCAGCGGTAATTTTGCGCTCTAGCTTAGACGAGACAATCTCTGCTACTTGGGAAGCAATCATACCGGTAGCATCATTAGCATCATTAGTGGCGACAAGCTTTATCGCTTCCGTCGCTGCGCCTGCTAGAGCCGGGAACTTGTCGGCGAGAATATTGAGTTTCCAGCTAACGATCGCTTTTTGATCAAGTCCAGCCTCTTCTAACCATTTAGCGATGAGACTCAAGCCTTCATCCAACAGTCGCAGTTCATCCGAGTTGGGTAACTTATTCCCTGCTGGTAGATTAGCGATCGCAGTTTCAATATCTTTGGGGTAGGGCGGGTTTGATTGTTCAGTAACAGATGCTAATTCTATATTCAGTTTATCGATGGGGGTGACTTTGGTGGCTTCGATTATGGCAGAAGCGATGGCATTTCCTGATTGAGCTTGATGCTGCCAGTAAGCATACGCCGCTTCCATCGATGAGAGAGCTACAGGTCTTGGTTTGTCTGGCACGATGGCTCTAACTGTAAGTGGCAGTTCCTGCTCATGGCTCTTGCAAAACTTTTGAGCAGAGCCTTTGCTTTTGCCCACTACTTCACCAATTTGCCTGTGAGTAAATAACAGAGGAAGGGTTTGATCTGAGGCAAGTTGATAAGCTTCTATTTCTATATCTCCCAGTTGGAAGCGAACCAAATTAGCTTGAGCTACCATATCCAGCCGTTTCATTAATTAGTTCTAATTCTATTTAACGGGATTTGGGCAACGCCGAGTAGAAAGTGATTCTGGAGAAAGTTGAAAAAAAGGTGGATCGGTATCAATGGTAGATCGGGGCTATAATCTAGTCACAGCAAGCGTTGTAGCGACATATCTACCTTGTGATCCACCTCCTAAATTTATCCGGACGAATTATTTGCCGCGCCGAAAATAGGAGAAGTAGATGCACCCTGATAAACTAACTGCCTTCAGCGCCATCATTTGCGCTGGGGTTTTTTATTGGGAGTGTGCAGAGATCTAAATTCCACTGTGCATTTACACTGTGATCTACACTCACACTGCTGGGTTGGAAGTATCAGCTGCTCAATCGACACCCACCCCAACGCTGCATATCTCAAGCACTGTTCACAATGTTGATGTGTTTTCCCCAAAACCCGACGCGCCTCTGTATTATCCTGCGATCGCGCCACATCAGTCTTTAAACTCCAGAAGCTAACCTTAGCAGCATCCCCATACATCCTGAGACGGTTAGCCAGCTGTGCTTCTGAGATACCCTCACCAATATCCGCTGCCAGATGCTTCAATCCAAACCTATCCCCTGTTAGTGTGTCAATGCCTGTATAGTATTGACGTTTCAGCTGTCTAGCCACAATCAAGAACCGAGCTGGAGTCATCACCTCCACGCCACCCGCTCCTAGGATTGCTTCAGCCAGATGAATCTGCTTGATATTGGATGCTGCAAGTCGTTGGAACTGCTCAAGAGAGAGCTGTCCACTGTGATACTGATGTGCTAACTTGATTAAGTCAGCTTGGCTGCGATGGCGATACTTTTCTGTCAGTGCCAGGATTGCCTGCTTGGGTGCAAAGCGGTTAGTGTCTTTGTACTTGTAGCGATTGGTTTTGCGATCGTAATAGTAGTCAGGATGATCGAGCCTCAGTTGGGTTAAAGTTTGCATCATTTTTTAAGTAATAAGTAGTAAGTAGTAAGTAATAAGTAATGAGTTAAGGTGAGAGTATTAACGTATTGTTCAATAACAAATAATTAAGATTTTAACTGCGACTGCTATAAGAAGTAATTGAATCAGAATAAACTTATTACTTCTTACTTTTTACTTATTACTTCTTTGAATCAGTTCTATCCACGCTGCCTTGCGATTGCGATATCGGGCTGGTTCCCCTAGTCCCCGTTCAGCTGCGATCGCCTTCAATTCCACCAGCGTCTTGCCTTGCAAATCTTCGCGAGTCTCAACATCCAGAACCCCCTCTGCCACACTCACGAAATCAGCAGCAGAAATTTGACTGAGTTCCTCCCATTCATTATCACTCAGTATGCCATCAGCAGCATCAGTGCGATAACCTCTTAATTCATCCAGACTCATCTCACGAATACCTCCAAAAAACTCAGGTGGCATAGCCTTGATGAAAATCTGGATAGCTTCATCCTGTGAGTCCACCCCAATCACCATCTTCTCTTCATCGAATTCACCATTAATCTGTTGTGCGATCGCATAAACCTTGGGTGAGTTGAGTTTAGTTCCCACATACACATCCAGAGCCATCCCATCAGCACCCTTTGTTTTCTGAAAGTGACCGTATGCCGCACTCAAAAGTCTGCCATGTCTGTATTGGAAAGGTAGATACTGAAGTCCAACCTTAAATCCCTGCCAGTCTATGATGCGCTGTACGGTCGTGGCGTCATCAAGTCGCATTTCATCACTGCGCCGCTGTCCCTTCCCATTACGAGTGACATCAACTTCTTCATCTGAATCCTCATCAGATGCTGGCGCTGTTGTGTCACGAGTATCTCTAGGTTCGAGAACCAGATTGTGGTCAAATTCTGCTTTCTCGTACTGGCGACGAGCTTCTTGGGCACTGTAAATACCCAGTGAGATATTTTTGCTGTCGCGCTCAGCCACCATCTTTTGTAACTCAACCTGTTCGAGTGGAGAGAGATTCACGGCTAGTGGCAGCTCAACTTCCCAGCTTGAGGGGAGATGACCGCCAGTTGGGGAGTCTTTTGCCAGCATCGCGTACTTACAGAGTCGCTCCAGTGGCTCCCTGATATTTTCATCAGCCCAATCATTAACTTGTGATGCCCACTCGAACTTAAGGATTGTCGCAGCTTGAACACCCGTAGAGATACCAGTTGAACCAATCTGGTTGTAGAGTTTAAACTTGGGAATACCAGTAGATGCAGCCCACGCATCCTCCAGCCGATCCATAATCTTATCAGCCCCCTGATAGCGACGCTGGATGCTTCCGGGCAGTTCATCCTCCATGTCATACATCATTCCCCTGACCACGGAGCGTCCACGGTCTAGCATTAAAGCACGTCGGTACATACGCTCCATTACCACCCGTTGTTTGGTTAACTCATCAGCATCATCATCCAGACCCAGTGCTTTCAGTTCCTTAGAGCTAATATTCCCCTTAAGCATTTCACTCATTCCTTTGATGCCCAAGGTGAACTGGTCATAGTCTTGCAGCATTGCTGAACTGGCGGCTAATCCCTGTTCCCATGATGCCCAGGCGCTGAACATCGCTTGAATGATTGAATCGTTGTAACCACCGTTTTGTGTGATAACATCATCATCTAAGAGACGGTCGCCACTGAAACGAAGGACGCGATCGCGATGCCACTTACTCCCCCAAGTTGAACCTCTATTTTCATCTTCACTAACCTCATTTTTAATAGTATTGAGGCGATAATGTTCTGGGTCGGTAGCATTTCCACGCCAGCGCCCATAATAATCAGGATACAGTTGATTGCGCCTTACCACTTTCACCCAGCGGATTGATTCAATTCTTCCTTCATCCACTGGTTCATCCGGCGCTCTCCCATCTGCGATCGCTAGCAAAATAAATGCATCACCATATTGCCTCCCCAAAGAAGCTGCTCTCCTGAAGCATTCGCGATAGTTCCCTTTGACTTCTCTGAGATATTGTTGAACGTCCTGCGGGTCTACCCCCACATCCTCACCAAATTTGAGCTTATACCAAGCTTTGATGGCATCATTTGGGAAAAGCTCAATGACACGTCGTATGAGGCGAGATTTTCTTGGTAAACTCTGAAGTTCCTGGTAATTCAGCTCCCTGACATCTGTATTAATCTGGGCATATTGGGACTTATCCCGCGCCGTCCCTACCCCAGTCATATTATTCGCCAGAGCTGCGAAGATTATTGCCAACGCCTCAGAGTCGTTCCTATAGTCTCCACCAAAAAATTCCACCATCTCAAATCACCATCGCACTAATACCGAGCAAAGCACTATGCCCGGTTTCTTCCTTCTCGCAACCGCAGATTAGTTCATCCTTAATAGTCTTTGGGTTCCAGCACTCATCAAACTTCAAGCCACAGTCCATCGCCTGCTGCTGTCTAAGTAACCACTCAATTGCATGAAGTGGATCGACAAACTTTGCCCCATCACCTTCTATCAATCCCTGCCTAGGAAGCGCTTCCTGGTGCGTTCCTAACCAGAATGCTGCCACGATAAATGGTCGGTACACCGTTGTCCCATCTTCCCTCGTTCCCTTTGCCGCTTCCAGGAATGTCGTGAGCAG
>JAAHGR010000364.1 GCA_010672425.1 Symploca sp. SIO2E6 | reverse complement strand
GGACTCCTCCTCTGATGTTACAGACTTTGGTTTAGTGTCCCTGGAAGGAACAGGGGGAGAAGCTTGGGAATCATCAAAAGAATCGCTCATGCAGGTTTAGCTGGAGGGACAGGGGGGATGGGGGATGGTGAGGATGGGGGAGATGGGGGAGATGGGGGGATAGGGAGATGGGGAGATGGGGGAGATTAATAAGCTAGGATGCATTTACTTTGTGAATATAGCGTTTCCAAATGAGTTGTAAACCAGATTGTCGTTTTTTTTAAGAAAAAAACCTCCGTATTCATCTCTGAAGTTCCCTGTTCCCTGTTTCCTATTCCCTATTCCCCGTTAAAAATTAAGGCTTAAGCAATAATCCGCTCTAAGGCATTAACATCTGGGATGTACATGGTATCATGCTGCCGTTTAATCAACCCCTTCTTCTCCAGTTTAGTCAATACCCTGGTGACTGTCTCCCTTGCTAGTCCACTGAGGCTACTTAACTCTCGGTGGGGTAAATTGGGAATTTCCGTTCCTTGCTGTTTGAGTTGTCCCTGTCCTTCTGCTAGAAACAATAAGGTATCTGCCACTCGCGACGTACTATCTGACTCCCGCAGGCGAAGACGCCGGTTAACTTGACGTAAACGCTTTGCCATCAGCTGAGACAAGCGGAAACCGGCTAAGGGATCGGAATGAATCAACTGGAGGAAATCTTGGGAGGGAATGCTACCAATAGTTGTGGGAGTGAGGGTAATTACATCTGTTGAACGAGGAACTTCATCTAATGCTGCCATTTCGCCAAAGATTTCTCCTCTGCCAAGTATATTCAGGGTCACCTCTTTGCCATCTAGGTTGTAGGTGCGAATTTTTGCCCAACCCTCTAATATGAAGTACACAGAACCACCCCAGTCATTTTCCAGCAAAATGACTCTATTAGCTGGATGGCTGCGGGTAACTACATTGGCGGTTGCTTGCTCCACATGCTTACTTGATAAACCATCAAAAAGAGGAGAAGCGCAAATCAACTCATTAGCATTAGAGTTTATTTCAGGTGAGTTGTATCGTTCGTCCATTAGATCACGAGCACATTGTAAACACCGTGGGTAGATAGATATTCATCTATCTCTAAATTGAGGCATGAGGCTTTTCTCATTTGACTTAAGAAAAAATAACTATAGTAAACATACTATGTTACCTCAAGTACTTCACAACCTTCCACGATAAGTCAGAATGGCAGATGCAGCCAGAGTTTCCTCAAACAAGACTATTATCCTCTATATTGCTATAGATCTCAAAAATTAGGCAAACAAGCAACAGGCAACAGTATCAGGAAGAATTTGTTAAACGTGCAATTCTTCTTCTTCTAGAGTAGGATATGTTAGCGTAGCGGCACTAATCCACCGTGACTTCTCAGCAGGATATTCAATCCCTAATCTCTGATCTTGACAGCCTCTTACCTCAGGCTGACTCTCGTTTGCCCTGGAGTGAACCTCAGGGTATTGACAATTTACACCAATTTTTGGTAAGATTACGTAATTTTTTGGTCTCTCTACCATCTGATAATTCGGTTGCAGCCTCCGAAAACCTCCCTGCACCAGTTTACCAACCACCCCAGGAGACAGGAGAGCAGGTGGTGGAAGTGGTTACCCAACAGATGAATTCCCTGCGAGCCGATGTGCTGGCTTACTTACAAACGGATTTAGAAGCTTTGCGTCAACAGCGGCAGTCTCTAGTGAGGGAAATTCAGCAGCAAGAAGAAACTCAGAGGCGGCTGCATCTTCTGAATGAGCAAAAGACTCTACAACAGCAGCAACTTATGGCAGAGTTTTCCCAAGGGTTAATCACCCGCTGTAGTGCTAGTTTGAGCCAAAAACTAGTGACAATTTTAGGTAATTGGGAAGAGCGCTTATTGGGTAATGCTTCAAAAACTGGAGCAAGAATCCCCACTTCTGCTAACTTAGGTGAAGGGGGAGAGGTGGGGGTATCCCTAGAAACTAGGGAGCAACTGCGGCAGATGCAACAGCATTCTGACCAGATGTTGAGTAACCTAGATGCTAACCAGCGGTTAATATTTGAAGCACTACAGAGTAATCTTCAGAGTTATCAGCAGTCTTTGTCCCAAGGCATGACAAAGATACATGATTTAGGCTCCCAAGTAGAAGGGTTGTGTACAGAATTGGTGGAGCGTCTGGTACAGCAGTTGTTGCCATCTGATTTGCTGCTGACAACCAATCGGATAACTACTAGTCAACAACACCTCCAAACACTACTACCTAGCAACGACTTCAGCATGAGGGAGCAACCAGGAGCAGATTTGACTCTTGGTCTCATAGTAGAGCAAAAGCCTTTGTTGGGAACCCAGATGAGACGGCAACTTCCCCCAACAGAAACTTCTAGAAATCGGGTTTGGTGTGAAGATGACAGGGAAATATCGGCAGTTATCCCACACCAAACCGGTTTCTTGACTGATGCTCGAAAGCCAGGAGCCTTGGACTCGCAAGAGTTGGATCTAGAAGAGCTCTATTGGGAAAATTTGGGCACTGAGCTGGATAATAATCATGAGATCAATACCCTCATCCAACTGGATATTAATGCTCAAGAGGAAGCAACAAGTGAAGACTCTCGATTATCCTTAGCTGAAGAGAGGGAAATGTCGAGTCCCTCCGAGAGCCAAGCTTCTGATCCTTCTAGTAATCACGAGGAAATCGATGATTTCTATGCAACTCTGTTTGGTACGGATGCTGTAACTACTAAAGTAGGGCTAGATGCATTAGACTCACCTCCTCCATCATCTGAGCGCTTGGATGAGACTACCCTAGGCAAAAGCCAAGCAATTCCTGATGGAGTCAGTGGAGAAGGCAAGGGGAGTAGTCCGAAGTTAGCCATCTCAGAAGCGTCTAAGCCAGGATTAGTAAACCTTCCTTTGCTAGACAAACTTGCTCCATCTACTTCGGTAGAAGATCTTCTCTTTGAAGGATTCAGAGATCCCGCTGCTGAGGTTACTCCAGTACAAACCCGAGAATTGTCCCTGGGGCACCTAGAAGAATCCTGGGAGGTTTTATTTTTTGAAGATTCAGTGGCTGAGTTACCCAGGGAGGGTAATTTAACCAGAGAAACCCAGACTTGGTTACCTGAGCTAGAAGTAGTTGACACTATTACCCAACTGACAGATTTGCTCGAACAAATGGGTTTGCATTATCTTCCTTTGGCAGAGGTTGCTGATGTAGGATTAGCAGAACAAGTAAGCCATAACGATTTGCCGGTATCTTTAAGTTCTGTTAATACTCAGCCAAAACTACCATACTCTACTGTTGAAACTAAAACCCCAACTAGTCCAGTTGAAGAACCCTATATTCCCGCCTCCAAAGATGAGAATTTGCTAGTAGAAGATGGGTTGGCTAGTACTCCAGATCGAGAAATTGTGCTCGATCCCAATACAATGGAGCAGTTGAGTGAAGATCTCGATCATTTTGAGGAAGAGGAGATTCCACCTCACCAACTTCAGGAGGAAGAAAGTTCAGCCGATAGTCAGGAAGAAGAATCCCCAACTACGGTTGTACCTGAGAATGTAGCCAATCAACGGCAACCTAGATTCAGTCGCTCAGAGGAATTATTAGCGGAAGATTGGGAAGAGTTATCCCTTCATGATGAAGGGGAAGGGATTAAAGTAATTAGGGATGAGACTAGTTTCAACCTTTCCACATCAGAAGCATCAGAATTAATCGAGTCAAATTTTGACCCAGACTTGTTTCCCCCAGAAATACCACAGCTAGACCAGCTAAACTTGGTAGATGATGTTGGTATTGATGCCAGCACTAGTGAGAAGAGCAGCAGTTACCCTACCGAAGAAGTAGTAGAAAGTAGTTTAGTCCCAGACGATGATAGTACAAATGTACCATCAGAGTTGCTCCCGATTGATGATGAAACTTTTACTGAGATTTTTATCGAGATGCTACAGGATAAGCCACAGTCGGATGTGGATGCTTCTGAGTGAGGGAGTGTGGGAGGTTGAAGACGCGGAGACGCGGAGACGCGGGGACGCGGGGATGGGGAGATGGGGAGATGGGGAGATGGGGAGATGGAGGGACACGGAGACGCGGAGACGCGGGGATGGGGAGATGGGGAGATGGAGGGACACGGAGACGCGGAGACGCGGGGACGCGGAGACGCGGGGACGCGGAGACGCGGGGATGGGGAAACAAGGTAGACAAGGGATATATTCCCAATTCCCAATTCCCAATTCCCAATTCCCAATTCCCAATTCCCAAACAACAAATAACAAATAACAAACAACAAATAACAAACAACCAACAACCAACAACAAATGAAAAACTGGTACTTAGGAATTGATTTTGGTACTACTGGTGTTTTTGCTGTTCTGTTGGACTACTCAACTGGTCAGCGCTATCCTATATATTGGTCTAAGGAATTACCAAAGGTTAGCTCACAAGAGTCAACCCCAAATTCCAGCCAAGGGATCTTTCGTTTACCAGCAGTGACTTACTCTGGTATCGGATCCAGGGAGTTATTGGTGCAGCTACCGGCAAAACCAGCTGTTGCTGGTTCCTTTTCCTCGACAATAACTAGTAACCAACCAGGGATCTTCCTACAACAGTTTAAACCTTATTTAAATATCACCATTCCTTACTACTGTCCTCAGACTCGTGAGTGGGAACCAAAATTACAGCTGCACTCTCAACAGCAAATTCCCCTCTACTGGGTAAGACGCTCCCTACAAGTACTGTTAACACAGTTGACAACAAAGGCGACTCAACCGGATTCAGAGATTAAAGTGGGAGCAGTTGGTTTGGAATCGGAAATGCTCAAGAGTGCTTTAGGAACCTTGGAGGGTGTGATTATTGGCTCCCCAGCAGCTTGGGGAGATACCTACCGCTTGAATTTGCGGGAAGCTTTACTATCCGCCAAACTAGTCAGACAACCGGAGCAAATTTTTTTCCTCGAAGAAGCGATCGCACCCCTCCTTGCTGGTATAACTAGTTTGAATCAACAAGTAAAAACTGGATCTACCTGGCAGCATGGAACTTTGGTATTAGATGTTGGTGCAACGACGACGGAAATGGCTGTGGTGAATTTGCCGGAAGATTTAGAAAAGTTAACCCACAGGGATTTTGGTCTGCTGAGTTGGCGTTATGCTGGTAATGCCATCGACCAAGATATTTTCTGTCAGCTGTTGTATCCTCAGCTATCACAAGAGCAACAACAGCAGCTATTGTTACCTGGGGATTTAGAATTACCCCTACCGGCTCAACTTGACCAAGCCAAACGCGATCGCTTAAACTTAGTTTTACACAGTTCTCCTTTAGGACAAGCAATCCTCAAAGCTGCTGGTTACCTGAAGCTGATTTTGCAACAAAAAGCCGAATTGACTTTAGAGTTAGGAGATTACCAGTGGTTAGTGCAGCGACAAGATTTGGAAGCTAAGGTACTTCAGCCCTTTCTCAAGGAGTTAAACCGACAACTGAACAGCCTGTTGAGTAAAACCGGTATCTCAGAACAAGGAATTTATCAAGCCTTCTGTATTGGTGGTACTGCTGCTGGGGAATTAATACCAAAGTGGCTCCAAGCTAAACTACCCAATGCTACCCTAATTAAGGACTCTGACTCCCCAACCGGTAGTTGGATTGCCACAGGATTAGCAACCTTGCCTCTCTATCCCCAAGTGTTAAATCGCAATCAACAGCAGTATAGTGACTATTTTTTACTATTAGAATTGCTGCGTGCTTTCCCCAAAACTAGGGATGACGACTCGGGTATACGCAAAAACCAGGAAATATCACCATTCACTCCCCAGAAACCTGGTGTCTCTCCCATAGAAAAGGATACCACTTGGCCAGCGGTAGATCGTCCCTACAGTATTAAAGAAATTATGCAACGATTAGAGCGTCGCGGTCTCAACACTAAAACTTGTTACCAGCGTCTGGTGAGCCTCATCGAAGGGGAGTTACCGGCTGGTTTAGTACCTGCAACTGACCATAATAACTTACTCGCGATCGCTTCCCAGCAAAATTCCCATTACTTACAGGTTGCTGCCGCTAGACTATTTTCCCAAGAAGACAATCAGCTTTATCACCTCAATCTCCAGCAGCAAGAGCGTTTGTGTCAATACTTGGATTTGCTGCTTTCTGGTACTTATCAGCAATTTGAGGAGCCGATGGTTGTTGAATTGTTAAATTGTTGAATGGGGAATGGGGAATGGGGAATTAGGAATTGGGAATTGGGAATTGGGAATTGGGAATGGAGAAGCGTAGCATCCTCTGGCTTCCCCCTTATTAAGGGGGACGGGAGGGGGATCAAAGGGGGACGGGAGGGGGATCAACAATGTACTATATTAAGTAACAATATTAATAATCTTATTCTTGACAGGATCAAAGGGGGACGGGAGAGGGATCAACAATGTACCGCTTGCGCAGAGCAAACTGCTGTATAATTACCTTATACCTTGCAACCTTCCTTCTTACCTTCTGCCCTGGAGCCTTCTGCCTTGGAGCCTTATTGCAACCAAAGTGTAAGTGACACCGAACATGATATAAGTGGTTTCAAGTTGACTGGATATGGCCTATAGTGATTTCACCTTTGAAAAACTGGAAAGCGTTCTTCAACTCACTATTGCTGAGGCTGATTTGTATTCGTCAGTCCAACCCCTGGAAGTGAGCCAGGTGTTGGCGGAGGTGTTCAAGGAAAATATTCCTTTGGGATTAGCAATTAATACAGAAAAAGCCAGATCAGAGTTAATTATTGCTCCCCTATTGGTAGAATTAAGAAAAATCCTCAACCATAAAATTAGCTTATTTTCAGGCATTGAATTTAATGTTGATGCTCAAAAAGGCTTAAATGGAACTTGTGACTTTCTAGTGTCCGTCTCTCCGACACAAATTTTGTTTACTGCTCCTGTGATTCAGATAGTGGAAGCCAAAAATGAAAATATTAAAGGTGGTATACCACAATGTATAGCTGAAATGTGTGCGGCGCAAATATTTAATCAGCAAAAGAAATTTTTACTACCGACGATTTACGGTGTAGTAACCATTGGCAGTTCCTGGAGATTCATGGAATTAAAAAGGAACAAGGTGACCATTGATTCTATGGAGTATTTTATTGATAACGCTGCAAAGATTTTAGGTATTTTACACTATATGGTGAAATCAACATTGAATAGTCTGTAAGGAGAATAGGGAATTGGGAATTGGGAATTGGGAATTGGGAATTGAGAATTGAGAATTCCTCCCTTATCTTCCTTGTCTCCCTTGTATCCCCTGTCTCCCTTGTCTCCCTAATTGCGAAGGGGTCAGGAAATCGCTGAAATGTTGATTACTTCCTATCCCGCCCTGTCGATATCCTTCCGATTAACCCCATGCAAGCGCAATCTAGGAAATTTTACCCGAATATTGGGCTTCACTACCTACCCTGTCAGTATCATACAGCAGTTTGCTCTGCTATGCGGTACAGTCTTGATCCCCCTAAATCCCCCTTAATAAGGGGGACTTCCGGAAAAGCGTACTTCATTACAGCGCAAAGCGCTGTAAGGGTTAACGTAACTAACCGCGAGGTTATCGCTAGGGCGGGTGCGAGTTCCAAAGTTATCGTGAAATGCGATAAGATTTTCTCCTCACCCGCCCCTACAAATATACAGAAGATTGTTCCTAATTCCCAATTCTACATTCACTCATTCTCGATATCCTTAAAAAGATTCTTATCTTGAGAAACCCAAATTGCAACCGTTCATGGGAACGACTGGTATATAAGGATTACACAGACTTGTGCCTAATACCAAATCCGGCATATATACCCCCGTTATATCCCACACTGTAGAGACGTTGCATGCAACGTCTCAGA
>JAAHGR010000363.1 GCA_010672425.1 Symploca sp. SIO2E6 | reverse complement strand
TCTCCTTGGAGGGGTTAGGGGTGGGTTCTGCCTCCTTGGAGGGGTTAGGGGTGGGTTCTGCCTCCTTGGAGGGGTTAGGGGTGGGTTCTGCCTCCTGCCTCCAGAAACAGTGGTGGGGGCAAAAAAGACATAAATGAGAGCGGGTTTGACACCAATGGCTTGCTCAACTTCTTGCAGTCTAGTGCGAGCAGTTTCTAGAGAGGCAGTAGGGGTATCACTGATATCTAAATACTCCTCAAATTCACTGGTGAAGCTGGCTTCGAGTTCCTCGACACCAGTATCTACGGTTAAGGAGGGTATTGTTTGAGTTACTGGGGGTGTAAGGGATTGATATGGTTCGATCAGATCAATAGAATTGATCGGGGGAGTGGGAATGCTAATAATCTGAATATTGCCTTCTGTGTGAGTAAAGGGGAAAGATTGAACAGGAGTAAGGGTAAAGTCGCCACTGGTGATGGCTGCGGCTGTGCCGTTGGTGGTAGCATCCCCCACATTAAAGGGAATTTCTCCATTACCACCATGTCGGATCGTGATGGCACCGCCGCCGCTACCGCCAACGGTAGAGATGCTGGCTTGATTGCCATCAGCTGCGGTGAAGGTATCGGTGGCGCGGAATAAGCTTTGGGTGGTAATGTCTACTGTGCCGCCGGTGGTTCCTCCTTCGGCATTAATCCAACTTACTTGGATGTCTCCGGAAGAATTCAGGAAGATATTGCCACCATTTGCGATCGCGGAGCTACTATCGAGAGTTCCTGTATTAATATTACCTTGTAGACTGGTGATCGCGATCGCACGACCGGAATTAATGATATCGCCAGTAGTGATGTTTTGATTCGCTTCTAGGGTAATAGTCGCATCATCGGCTCCGGTGAGGATGCCAGCTGTCTGGTTGATTGAGTTGGCGCGTAGGGTAACAGGGTCTCGGAAGGTGCTATCTCCTGCTATGGTAATTGTAGCACTGCTGTTGTCTCCTCCGATAATGATTTGAGAAAAGCCATTTTGCAATAAGTTCAGTTCGTTGGTGTCGAGATTCAAGCTGTTATCATTATTAGCGCCACCAACGGTAATGTCTAAGGCATTATTAAAGGGTTGCAATTGGATGATACCACTACCACTGATTTGACTGTTATTGAGGAAATTAATTTCATCCGCTGTGAGGGTGATATCGCTAGCATTCATAAGATGGCCAGTGGTGATGCTTTGGTTAGCTTCCAGGGTAATGGAAGTATCATTTCCGGTAAGGGTAAAATTGCTGGTGTCGATGGAACCATTCACCCCAGGAGATTGTAAAGTTACTGAGTCCTCGAAGGTAACATTGTCAGCTAAGGTAATTGTACCACTGCCGTCGTTTCCTCCGATAATAATTTGAGAAAAGCCATCTTGCAAGAAGTTTAGTTCGTTGGTGTCGAAATTCAAGCTGTTGTCGTTAGTTGTGCCACCAATAGTAATGTCTAAGGTATTATTAAGGGGTTGCAACTGGATAGTACCATTACCACTGATTTGAGTGTTGTTGTTGCTATTTAGGAAATCAATTTCATCAGCAGTGAGGGTGATATTGCCGCTCCCTGTCTGATTAATAAAACTGTCAATCAGTATGCCGGGGTTATTAACAGCATTACCCTCTAAGAAAATATTCCCTTGTCCAGTTGATTCTATGGTTCCAGAGTTGGCAACTTCAATGCCTTCGCCTCCCAAGGAATTTCCACCCTCAGTACCAGTGAGGTTAATATCTCCATCTACTGAACTCAGATTACCCCAAATCAAAATTCCTTCATTATTGGTTCCACTGCCAGTTCCCCCAGTACCAGTGAGGGTAATATTTCCATTCTGTGAAGTTAGATTACCCTCCCTAATCCAGATTCCCTTATTTTGCCTGCCAATTGCATTACCGCCACCGGTACCAGTAAGGCTAATATCTCCATTTGTTGATGAAATAGAACCATCTATATATACCCCGTGATGTCCACGGTCAATTCCATTACCGCCGATACCAGTAAGGCTAATATTCCCATTTTCCGATGAGATCAAAGCTGTACTATTAAGCTCTATCCCTCTATGTCTAATGTCATTCCCATTACCGCCGGTTCCATTGAGAATGATCTCCCCTGTCTGGGTTGTCTGTATCGTACCATGAAGTTGAATACCGACAAGAGATTCTTCATCATCAATATTCGCTGCACCATTACCCGTAAGGTTAATATTGCCACCAGCAGCATTAATAGTACTGTTGTCGTCAATAGAAATGCCCCTTAGAAAGTCTGTATTTCCTGTACCAATCCCGGTAAAATTGCCACCATTGGTATTAATTGCCCCCGTGAGGTTGAGAGCACCCTCAGCCAACAAATTTACATTCAGTGCGCCGCTAGTAGAAGTAATGTTTCCTTGAAGGGTAATATTTTGATCTGCATCTAAGGTTAAGGTAGCATCCCCTCCTGCTGTCTTGTTGATATTAGCATCAGCATTCTGGGTAATGTCCCCTGCTTGAGTGCCACCAATAGCCGTAGTAATGGTAACGTTAGTGCCAAGATTTAGTGCAGCATTGATATTGGCAACATCCACCATATTCGTGCCAATTGCACCGCCTCCACCATTAACAATAGTGATGTCCGTCGGATCAATTAACCAAGTACCACCATTACCATTAACCGCCGAAGCATCTGGAGTAGCAGTAAGATTGAGGAATTGTTTACCAGAAGTTTCAATCAAGCCACCATCCCCCAAAGATAATCCTCCTCGCGCCGTTAGACTACCGTGGATACTAGCAGTATCGTCAGCCCAAACAATGATTTTTCCTCCATTACCATTGATGAGAGCATCGGCATTAATAACCGAATCGCTACTAACAAAAGTGCCCAAGGCATTGGGTACTGTACCTTGTCCTTGATAATCCCCACCAATGAGTACATTACCACCACCATTAATACCAGAAGCATTAATATTGGCACCAATTAAATCAACCTTATTGCCGAAAACATTAACATTGCCAGCAGTTGCACCAGAAACATCCAGAGTACCAGCAGCAATAGTTGTCCCGGCATCGGTGGGAATCGTAATTCCTGAACCTGCCAGCTGTACTGTGCCATCTGAGTTAACAGTTAACCCTGTAGCATGACCTAAATTGCTCTGAGTCAGCAATCTGGGTAAATCTACAGGAGTAATCCCCCCAGCGATTGCTGATACCGGCTCAACTTCCAAACTCAGCACCATTCCTTCCTGACTAATACGTACCAGATTCTCCCCTGGTACTGCCATTATCGTAATCTCCCCTCCTGGAGTGCTGATAGTACCAGTATTGACAACCGTACCACCCAATAGAGTTAAATTCTGTCCTCCTCCTACTGCCAACTCCCCAGCATTGACAATACTCCCTGGTTGCTCCATCCTGAAGGCAAAACTGTGAGGATTACCCACCAAAGCCTGATAGTGGTTATCCCCAGTTGCATTAAACCAACCACCATTAAAACCAATGCCATTAGCAGTCGTAGCAGTAAAACTAGCTGGCACATTTAAACTAGCACCTTCACCAAAAACTATCCCCGCTGGATTCATCAAATAGAGGTTAGAATTGCCGCCAGTTACCTGAATCAAGCCATTAATTATCGAAGGGTCACCCCCAACCACCCGTCCCAGGATATTCTGAATCTGAGGATTAGAGATAAAATTAGCTACCTGTCCCGTATTTAAGCCAAATTGCTCCCAACTGTGGAACAGATTTGCTCCTGAGAGAGTACCACCGTCGATATTAAACTGGTTTCCTTGAAGAGTAACATTTGTACCAGTGCCGTCGTTGGCGGAGGTAATCCGTTGAGCCTGTGCCTCCGTTGCTAGTGCAGCTATTCCCACAGGAATCGCCATCAGGAAAGATAACCAACCAAAAGCCAACCCAGCTTTTGGGAATGGGGAATGGGGAATTGGGGATTGGGAATTGGAGATGTATCTCATGGATGCGAGAACTGCTATAGTTTACAGTTTCTTCTCAAAAAATAGCTGATATTTTTCTCCAAAACCACTCTATTGTTAAGCAAACTTAACAATAATCCCCAAAAAAATTCCGTGTAGCGGATTGCTTAAATTCCTATTTTATCAAAAAAAAAAGGGTGAAAAACCCTTTGTACAAGCAAAATTGACAACTTCAACCCCTTGAGTTATCGAATACGAGTTTCATTTGATTTCTGAACTAAGAGATTGCCAATCATCTTTTTCAATGCGAGCCACTAACTCAAACCAGCCTTTCCCATCAGGTTTAAATACTACTGCTTCTCCCTCAGCTACATTTAAGCCGGTTAAAGCCTTAATATTGGAGCTGTGGGCGGACAGAACCGTATTTGTACCCACTTTGGGGACTATCTCTAGCAATTCATGAAGACTTGTCCAAATCTCCACTGGATCAGAACTAGATTTGTCTGAAATACCGTTTAAGCTGTTAACAACTTCGAGCTTCGCTACATCATTATCAAAAGCATACCAAACTGTTTCAATGCAGCGACAAAAAGGACTGGCTAGGACTCGGCCCACAGGGATGTTGAGCTGTTCAAAATATTCTCCAACATTCTGCATCTCCACCAAACCATCTTGACTTAAGGGACGTCCTGGATCCAAACACTCTTGAAACTGGTTAGGCAATTGTTCAATTGCATCTGGGCGCCCATCTCTGACCGCAGTTCCGTGCCTAAAATAAATAACGTGACCCCCCTCTTGTAAAGCAGTCAATAATTCTTGGGAAGTAGATTCACCCTCAATAGTAAGTGCTTTTACTTCTGGAGATGAGTTTCCCCAGCTGACCAGAGCAAGGCTTAAAGTGACAACGGCAGAACTAGTTACACCAAGCCTTTTGATACTATTTCTTTTTTTCATAGATGCTATTTTTTTTTCTAATAGGTTAATAAATATATCACTATTGGTAGAAATTTGCAACTAAATGTATTTTGTCAATACGTCTAAGTGGAGAGAAAGCTTATCCACCATTTGTTGGTTGACAGAGTACGAGTAAGAGCATTAGTTCTTTGTCCTTCCTACTAATGACCCTAAGCAAAAGTACCCAATCTGTAAGCTACAATACAGACAATAATGGGCATTCCATAAGCTAGCAAAAGCATGATCGAAACACTGCAAACACAACTTTACGAATTGCAACAATTTGCCAACATCCTGGTTAACAGCCAACTAACTCATCTAGGCTGGCTCAGCATTGCCATGATCTTTGCTGCGGGCTTGCTGACTAGTTTGACTCCCTGTATGCTTTCCATGCTGCCGATTACCGTTGCTTATATTGGTGGCTATGAAACCCAGGGAAGGCTCCAAGCTGCGACTCAATCCACCTGGTTTGCCTTAGGTTTGGCAACTACTTTAGCTGGATTAGGGGTTCTAGCAGCTTCCCTAGGGCGAGTTTATGGGCAAGTAGGGATTGGCTTACCGATTATTGTTAGTTTAGTGGCCATTATCATGGGACTGAATTTACTAGAAGCCTTACCCTTTAGATTGCCCTCTTTTGGTGGTATCGAGTGGATTTCTTCAGACTTACCAGCCGGAGTGCGCTCTTATTTGATTGGTTTAACTTTCGGTGTAGTGGCTTCTCCTTGCAGTACACCTGTCCTAGCCAGCTTACTAGCTTGGGTAGCAGCTACCCAAGATTTGGTATTAGGGGGTGTCTTACTGCTATCCTACACTGTAGGTTATGTTGCCCCCTTAATTTTGGCAGGTACTTTTACAGCTTCGATTAAGAAACTGTTAGAGTTGCGCCGTTGGTCTACTTGGATTACCCCCGCCAGTGGAGTGCTTTTAGTCGGATTCGGTGTGTTTTCTCTACTGTCTCGTATTCCGGTTTAAGGAAGCAGGGAATGGGGAATTGGGAATGGGGAATTGGGAATGGGAATTGGGAATTGGGAATCGGGAATCGGGAATCGGGAATAGTCAACAAACAACCAACAACAAATGACAAAGGACAAACAACAAACAACAAACAACCAACAACAAACAACCAACAACAAACAACCAACAACAAACAACAAACAACCAACAACAAACAACAAACAACAAACAACCAACAACAAACAACTACTAAAATTGCTAGGTAACTTGAAGTTTGCGATTTTGTTGTTGTTAGCGATCGCGATTTGTAGTATCAGTGGTACGGTAATTGAACAGGGTCAATCCTTGGCATTCTACCAAGCTAATTATCCTGAAGACCCGGCTCTATTTGGCTTTCTCAGTTGGAAGGTGATCTTAGGCATCGGCTTAGATCATGTTTACCGCACTTTCTGGTTTTTATCCTTACTAGTACTCTTTGGTACTAGTCTGACAGTATGTACCTTCACCCGTCAGTTTCCCGCCTTGAAAGCGGCTCGTCGCTGGAAATTTTACGAGGAACCCCGTCAGTTTGAAAAACTTGCCCTAAGTACGGAACTTAATAGTGGTTCCCTCAATTCCTTATCTCCTTTGTTGGCGAAGCAGCGCTATCGCATTTTTCAGGAAGGAGATAAACTTTATGCCCGTAAAGGTATTCTCGGACGTATTGGTCCGATTGTGGTTCATGCCAGTATGCTGATTATTCTGTTAGGGTCAATTGGAGGAGCCCTGACTGGGTTTATGGCTCAGGAAATGGTTCCTAGTGGTAGCAGCTTCCAAGTGAGTAACATTATTGATGCTGGTCCTTTTGCTGCCTCACAAATCCCTAAAGATTGGTCATTACGGGTCAATCGCTTCTGGATTGATTACACTCCGGAGGGAAATATTGATCAATTTTATTCAGATATGTCGGTTCTGGACAACCAAGGAGAAGAAGTTGATCAGCAGACTATCTATGTTAACAAACCCCTGCGTTATCGAGGTGTCACTTTCTACCAAACCGACTGGGGAGTTGCTGCGGTTCAGGTGCAGGTGAATAACAGTCCAATTTTCCAGCTACCGATGGCCCAACTTGATACTAATGGTAATGGTCGCATCTGGGGAACTTGGGTTCCCACTAAACCGGATTTGAGTGAAGGGATTGTGCTACTGACGAGGGATCTACAGGGAACTTTGATGGTGTATGATAACTCAGGTCAGCTGGTTTCCACAGTTCGTTCCGGCATGGCAACTCAGGTGAATGGAGTAACCCTGAAAATCAAGGATATTATTGGCAGCACTGGTTTACAAATTAAGGCTGATCCAGGTATTCCTTTTGTTTACACTGGTTTTGGCCTACTGATGTTGGGGGTAATTATGAGCTATTTCTCCCACTCCCAAATTTGGGCTTTAGCCAAGGGGGATTGCTTCTATATAGGAGGCAGAACTAACCGAGCGCAGGTTACCTTTGAGCGGGAATTTATCAGCATTTTAGATCAGTTGAGTGAGCCAAATCAAGCGGCAGAAGTGACTACTGTTAATTTGGAAAAATTAGAGATTACGTAAATTTGTAGTGGCGTGACACACTTAAAATGAGGGAATAGATTTTGGCTCAAACCCTTATTTGACAAGGAAGCCGTCGATTTCCTATTACACCTTTTTAGGTGTGTCACGCCAGTAGTGGCGTGACACACTTAAAATGAGGGAATAGATTTTGGCTCAAACCCTTATTTGACAAGGAAGCCGTCGATTTCCTATTCCACCATTTTAGCTGTGTCGCGCCAGTAGTGGCATGACACACTTAAAATGAGGGAATAGATTTTGGCTCAAACCCTTATTTGACAAGGAAGCCGTCGATTTCCTATTCCACCATTTTAGCTGTGTCGCGCCAGTAGTGGCGTGACACACTTAAAATAGTTGAATAGATTTTGGTAGTGCGAGCGTCTCGCTCGCGCTTAGGTGAAAAGCGAGCAAGATGTTTGCGCTTACGCGCACGCTACGCGTAGGTAGTGGTGAAA
>JAAHGR010000362.1 GCA_010672425.1 Symploca sp. SIO2E6 | reverse complement strand
GTCCATCAAGCCAAATTGATAATTTTTCTAAAAACTAGCGAGACTCAAACACACAAACGATATCTTTTTTGGATAGGATATTAAACCCACCCTTTCCTCACCAATCGCTATGCTAAATCCCAACCTGGATGAAATCCAGTTGAACAAAGAAGAATATGAACGTTACTCCCGACACCTAATTTTGCCGGAAGTCGGACTAGAAGGGCAAAAACGCCTCAAAGCTGCCAGCGTCCTCTGCATTGGCAGCGGCGGCTTAGGTTCGCCATTGTTGCTTTATCTTGCTGCTGCTGGCATTGGACGTCTGGGTTTAGTAGATTTTGATGTCGTTGATAGCTCGAATCTCCAGCGTCAGGTAATTCACGGCACTTCCTGGGTAGGGAAACCGAAGATTCAGTCAGCTAAGGAGCGAATTCTCGAAATCAACCCCTACTGCCAGGTAGATCTTTTTGAAACTCGCCTAAGTTCCGAGAACGCCTTGGAAATTATGAAGCCCTATGATATCGTAGTGGATGGTACCGATAACTTCCCTACCCGTTACTTGGTCAATGACGCTTGTGTACTGCTCAATAAACCCAACGTCTACGGCTCAATCTTCCGGTTTGAAGGTCAGGCTACAGTCTTTAATTATGAAGGGGGACCGAACTACCGGGATCTCTTCCCCGAACCCCCACCACCGGGAATGGTTCCCTCCTGTGCCGAAGGAGGTGTCTTAGGTATTCTACCTGGGCTAATAGGTGTTATTCAAGCCACCGAAACTGTTAAAATCATCTTAGGCAATGGCAATACCCTGAGTGGACGGTTATTGCTCTACGACTCTTTAGATATGACTTTCCGGGAACTGAAGTTGCAACCCAACCCGGAGCGGCCGGTAATTGAGAAATTAATTGACTACGAACAGTTCTGTGGTATACCTCAAGCTAAAGCAGAGGAAGCTAAACGACAAATGGAAATACAAGAGATAACTGTGCAGGAACTCAAGGAACTGCTTGAGACTAATAAGGATGATTTTGTCCTACTAGATGTCCGCAATCCTCATGAGTACGACATTGCCAAGATTCCTGGTTCAGTGCTAGTACCCTTACCAGAGATTGAAAATGGTCCTGGTGTAGCCAAAGTCCAGGAATTGCTCAATGGCCATAAGTTGATTGCTCATTGTAAAATGGGAGGTCGCTCAGCAAAGGCTTTGGGTATCTTAAAAGAAGCTGGGATTGAGGGAACAAATGTTAAAGGTGGGATTACCGCCTGGAGTCGAGAAATCGACCCTTCTGTGCCTGAGTATTAAGGTCAAAAGTAACAAGTAGCAAGTAACAAGTAGCAAGTAACAAGTAGCAAGTAACAAGTAACAAGTAACAAGTAACAAGTTTTGAGTTAATTATCTATGTCAGACAAGCGAGATTTTTATTCATGAACTCATTACTCATTACTCATTACTCATTACTTATTACTTATTACTTATTACTTATTACTTATTACTTATTACTTATTACTCATTACTTATTACTTATTACTTATTACTTATTACTCATTACTTATTACTTATTACTTATTACTTATTACTCATTACTTATTACTCATTACTTAGCCATCAAAAAAATAAGTACCAAAATAGTCTTGATATAACTTGCAGCTAACTCTAGCTTGATTGTTTTCTAAATCTACTAGTCCCAAACTTTTTAACTTAAATGCTACTTCTTGTTCTAATTGTAAGGAACTATTCGCCTTGAGCAGTTCTTGGAAAGCTTCAACTAAGTCAGTATTTTTTTGAAGATGCCATAACTGCTGATGAAGGTGTTGGCTCAAAATACCTGTATCTGTTGCCGCATCTGGTAGTAATTGTTCTAAGGGAACTTTGCAACGTACACTTTGATATAATGCTAGTCTTACTAAATAAGGAAATCCTCTAGTTAGTTCCATTAACTGTTCAAGTTCAGATGCCGTCAACTTCAGTCCATGAAGTTGTGCTAACTTCTCTACCTCTTTCTGGGTAAAGGAAGGTAACTCAATTGCTAATCCAACATTCAAAGGCGATTGATTCGTTTTTAACGGTATATAAACATCAGTGGAATGAGCAATAACGAGTCGCAATTTTTGCCAGAGGGCAATATCTTTGGTTTTCTCATACCAATGGCGCAAGAGGGAGAGAAAATCACGAGTCAGATTGGGGTCAGCAAACAACTGATTAATTTCATCCAAGGCTAGGATCAGGGGACTAGAAATATTCTTAAGTAAATATGCTTGGAAATAAAGGGTACAATTGACTAAACTACCGACATCTTCATCCCAATAGTTATCCAGTTGAGATGTTAATTCTAACTGTTGGGTTACATTAGCACAAAGCCAACGCAAAAATCTTTCTGTCGAGGTTAACAGTTGAGTTTCTACTTGATCTAAACTTAAGCGCAGGGTATGATAATCCTTAGTAGCACCGTAAGCAAGGATTCTGGCTAGTAGGGAAGTTTTTCCCATTTTTCTAGGGGCTTTGATGCGAAGAAATGCGCCGGGATGTAAAATTTCCTGATAACAACTTTGTTCAAGTAACCCGCGCTCAATATAAAAAGGAGAAGCGAGGGGAACTTGTCCTTCTGGAGGTTCTATAGTTATTTGATAAGTTGGAGAAGCCGAAGTTTCTAGTTGTGATTCTAGTTGAATGCGACAATTATTACGATTTACTTTTTTCCCCAGAGCTTGTGAAAGAAGTTTCCATAATTTAGGAGCAACTAAGTGTTTGATATAAGTTTCTGAGTAGTTGTTTTCATGAGCAATTTGGGCGTAGTTTTTTTTTGTTTTACTTATAGATTCTCGCAAAACTATTTTTTGGATAGGACTCAGAGAATTTTCTGTCCGAGTAATAATGAGTTTTTCTGTAAATGTGACAAGTTCTTCAAGGCTATTCATGAATAGAATAGTTTACTAAGTTTTATCTCTTCTTGGTTAAGATTAACATATCTTGATACTATCCCCGCCTTCAGGAAACAAGGAGGGACAATGAGCTCTAGAGCAGTGAGTAACTTCCTCTTAGTATTACTTACCACATTTTTGCAGTTTTGTAAGAAAATCTTAAATAAAGTTAACATTTAGCAAAATTAAACTAATTCTAGATATTTTGGTAGATTTGCTCTGAAGTTATTATTATTATATTAACTTTATATCTTGACAAAAATAACAATTGGTGCGTTGTTAGTATTTTTGATTGGCAAGATATTAACTTTATTAATTGACTTGCTCCATTCATAAGTGAAACAATAGAGTGCTTATAAAAAATAGTTGTTTCAACTTGACTCTTGTAGCTCAATGGCGGAGAAAAATAATAACTTGCAGTTACTGGCTTTATGAGTTATGGACTTTCACTTAGATAGCTTATTAAATCTACCGAACGTAACAGTTTTTACTCATAGACAAAAATCAGACTATATTATTCTACAATTGGAACTATTAAATGACGGAATTGTCTGTCCCCATTGCCAAAAATACAGTGATGAGCTAAATCAAAATCGACCGATTTTAGTAAGAGATTTATCAATTTCAGGACAATCTATTTACTTACAAGTCCCTCGTCGCCAATTTTACTGTAAATACTGTAGGAAGTATTCAACAGAATCCTTGACTTGGATGGAAATGGGGCGGCATCATACCCTAAGATATGAAGAATACATTTATGAAAAAGCCAAAGATATGACAGTGAAGCAAGTTAGTCGCAATGAAGGAATCAGCATTGACACAATAGAACTCATTGTGCAACGGGTAAATCAAAGAAAAAAATTAGAAATTCAAAAAGTTTAATTTAGGAATGGGGAATGGGGAATGGGGAATGGGGAATAGGAAATAGGAAAGAGAATTGTTTCTTTTGGTTCAAAAACCTTGTACCTGAGCAGGGAAATCCCTGGGTGACCTAGAACACCGATTCAGTAATAAAATTTGACAAAATACTTCATATAGGCATTAACGAAAAATCAATGAATTTCCCTCTCCGCGTCTGGTGCGTCTGGTGCGTCTGGTGCATCTGGTGCGTCGTTACTTCACCTAAATTTCGATTACTGAATCGACGCTCTAGGATTTGAGTGCCCAAAATTAGGATAAATGCTTCATTCCTTCTCACTTGTTACTTGTTACTTGTTACTTGTTACTTGTTACTTATTCTCCCAAGCCCTAACTATTACGCTTGAGTAAAATTCCTCTGAGTCCTGCTGCCTTAGCTGCCTGATAGTCTTCTTTTAAGCTATCACCAATGTGCCAAGCATTCTGGGGGTTACAGTGATGTTTGGCTAAAGCAATGGCAAAAATTTTGGGATCAGGCTTAGCAAAACCAGTTTCGGTAGAAATAGTGACTGAGAGGAAAAATTCCTCTAGCTTTAGTGCTTTTAAAACTAAGTAAATACGGGAATCAAAATTAGAGACAATACCCAGTTGAATCCCGGTTCTGCGCCATTGTCCCAATGCTGGGACAATATCGGGATAAATAAACCAAGGCTCAGCAGTAGCAAAGTAGTTGTAGAGATGATCAAAAAAGTCAGTGAAGTCGGCAAACTCGCTCAGT
Organism: Symploca sp. SIO2E6; assembly: GCA_010672425.1. Taxonomy (GTDB): domain Bacteria; phylum Cyanobacteriota; class Cyanobacteriia; order Cyanobacteriales; family Coleofasciculaceae; genus Caldora. The sequence continues at coordinate 3,352 of JAAHGR010000362.1, read as the reverse complement.
ACACCAACTTGTTGGAAGGTGCGCAGAGCAATCACTCGCCACCATTCAAATTCACAAAGGGGAATTTCGTCCGGAGCAATACCTGGAAAAGCTGGCGGATCTACTGATGCAAAGGCATTATAGAAGGCTTCGTTCAACTTGTTAGCTGGAACTTTTACCCCAAACCTTTGAGCAAAATCACTATAAACTTCTCCCACAGTCCCCCGGACATTAAATAGGGTTCCTACTGCATCAAGTAAAATGACTTCTGGTTGTTGCTTCGTCATTGAATGAGGTGTTAGGTGTTAGGTGTTAGGTATTAGGTAGTAGGTGCTAGGTAATGGTATTATACCAAATTCGTTTACCATTATAGTAAAATCTAAATTCCTGATTCCCAATTCCCAATTCCCAATTCCCAATTCCCAATTCCCAATTCCCAATTCCCAATTCTCAATTCTCCCCAATCCGAACCATCTGAGCAATAACCTGAACTTTGCTGAGCTTGCGCACTAGTCGTTGTGCTTGTTGCTTATACAGAGGTAACCTGAGGGTTTTTGGTAAATTGTTCATCAATCTTCTAGCAGTAGCCAAACTACATCCAGAAACCCGTGCAATTGCATTGGCTCCTTCAAATATTGCTACTTGAGTCAAAGCTTTCTCTACTGTTACTCGCCAGCGCTTAGGAGTAATGGCAATTTTACCTTGTTCAATACGTCTGAGTCCATCAATAGTTGCTAGTACCACCATATGATCGTCTACTGCTAACCGCAAATCATCAGAAGGCATAAACCTTGGCATTTCATCTCCTCTTTGATGCATGATAATTACGACTCCGTACCCATAGGAAATTTCAGCTAGCAACAAACCATTGAGAGTATCGTCGGCTTCAACTTGATATTCTGTGACCAACACTGTCTGATTATCCAAGCGAAACAAGCTAATAATGTTTTCGCCAAACGCTGCTCCGGCAAAAGCTTCAGCTGCTACTTCATAGGCACAAATAATTTGAGCATTCGGCAACAATCCAGCTAAATTATCACTCAATCCTTGACCAAAAGTGCGGATAACAATGTGAGAATGAGGGTTAATACCACGAGCCATCAAAGCTATTTCCAGATTTAGCATTTCATCATCAGTGCCAACAAAGACGCTTTTCGCTGTCGAAAGGTTCGCTTTGGCCAAGGCTCCTGCGTTCAAAGCATCAAAAATCAAGGGCATTTGTGGTAGAGTCGTTCTGTCAAAATCGGGATTTAGGGTAATACCTACTAGAGACTGCTGAAATGCTCGCAACAAAGCTGCTACCCGTTGACCTACTCTACCTAGTCCAATGATCACCACATGGTCTCGTTGGGGAACTGGGGGACGGCGTAGGGAAAGCTGGAATTTATAAGCTAACAGTGCTTCTGTGAGCAAGGCATATAACACTCCCACAAACGCTGTTCCGGCTAAAGTCAGTCCCAAACTAAATAGTTGCAACCACCAAGGGATAGGGGTCGTTATGCGAAATTCACCAAATAAATCTGCATATCCTCCTAAGAGTAAGATGGCAGTGGCATAAAAAGAAGACAACCATGTTGTTTCGGGATAGTGCCACTTAAACAGCACTGTTCCAGTAAGTAATAAAACTAGTACCATTAGTCCACAAACAATGGCTACTTGCCTAACTTGCTGTCGAAAGCGTTGTTGCCAGAACTGAATTAGCTGCTGTTTGAAGTTTGGCCGAGTCAAACAACGACGCCATCTTTCCCACCTTTGTTGTCTGGTAATCCGATAATCGGTTGCTAGTTTTTTAGTTTGGTTAATCAGGAATTGATCGGCGGTTTCAATGTAAACTAGGATATCTTCTGCTTGAATTACTGCGTCTGGTTCCCATTGATGGAAAGATTCGAGGAATTGAGAGCCATTGTAGGTGTGACAAAGAATCCGACGGTTGCGATTATTGAGTTGATGCACTAGCCGTTGATTACACCAGCGATCACTTTCTGCTACCTCGTGTTTAACTACTCGTAGCCACTCTCCTTCTAAATTGAAAAAACCCAAGGTTTCAGTACCCAAAGCAGCTAGAGCAAAAGCTGCGGCAGGCAGTTGAGTTGGCTCAAAGGCCACAAAATTTCCCAGGTGTTTACTCAAGAGTCGATTGAGATTGCCTTTAGCAGACCGAACAACTAAGCGAGTTTGGGGATTGAGTTTGCGCACTGCTAAAGCAGTCTGCGCGTTGACTTGCTCATTACTAGTAACCAGTAACACTGCTCGACAATGCTGAATCTGTGCTTTCTCTAAAACACCCGTTTGGCGACAGTCGCTAATAATCAACTCATCTAAAAAATTTGGTAAATTAGGAATCTCCCAGAATTGAGGTTGCTCTTGTTCAATCCCAATCACCTTCACCCCAAATTCTTTGAGGACTGTGACACAATGTTGTCCCAAACTGCCTAATCCACAAACTAAAAACCGATCTAATCCTATTTGGGAGTAGTCAATCGGCTCCTGGAAATTCACTTTTTTATCCATCATATCAAGTTCGGTGGAATACTTACACTTCGGTGGCAGAACCCACCCCTAACCCCTCCAAGGAGGGGAACCGGAGGTAGGAGGCTCCGAGGCTCCGAGGCAGAAGGGGAGGCAGGAGGCTCCGAGGCTCCGAGGCAGGAAGCAGGAGGCTCCGAGGCTCCGAGGCAGAAGGAGATAAAAGGGAATTATAACTGTTTATCCTTTCCTTGATATTACTAATCCCATTCTCAATTCCCAATTCTCAATTCTCAACAGGCACACACGCATCCCATTATTAAGTAATAATAGCAAAAAATCATGATAAATTGATTAGCTGCGTTAATCTGGGGATGGAGAGATGATGATAAATACCACCTACCACCAAACACCTAAAGATGCTAGATTTTTCCAACCTTGCTGTAACTAATGAGGATAGTTATGAGGAATTGCTGATTTCTCTAAAAGCAGCTGCTGACAAATTTACAGCGCTTTGCGATGTTATGAGGTACAGTAAGAAAAATCCCCCTAAATCCCCCTTTCCAAGGGGGACTTTTACTGCCCCCCTTGGAAAGGGGGGTTGGGGGGATAAAGGTGTACCACATAACAGCGAAAACTGCTGTAAGCTCATCCATGAAGATTTAGAGGAGCGTAAGAAGAACTTTCGTAAGGGTTGTGATGAGAGTGAAGCGCTAGTAACTTGGGCAAATCTCTGCGGTGCCTCAGCTATAGTAAGCCTGACTCAAAACTCCAATGAAAACTCAGAGGAATCTTAGTCATTAGGATTAGATGGTAGCTCAACAACTCCCAAAACTCACCGAAGAAAAACCTGTGAGGGATTGTAGGGGCGAAGCATTTGGGCGACAATTTAAGCATATAGACCCAG
>JAAHGR010000361.1 GCA_010672425.1 Symploca sp. SIO2E6 | reverse complement strand
GCAGTCTTGGGAAATCCCTGTTAGTTTAATAATGACTCTCACCACTCCTCTCCCAATCCTTGCCTAAATCAAGCGTCTCTATCACTGTTTCGACTACTTTTGCCTAATGGATAGCTTATTAAGGGGGATTTAGGGGGATCAAGACTGTACCGCATAGCAGAGCAAACTGCTGTATTGTTGGTTCCAGTTACTTAGCCATTTTTCCCATGCCAGGAATTGTTGTAAGGATCGAGAACGTTGTTCGTTGACGACAAGGTGATTTACCCATTTTGTAGGGATCGCATATTCAAATCTTTCGTAGGGGCGGGTAATGGGATCACCTTGCCCATTTTACCTGAATATTGGGCTCAAAACCCGCCCTGCCAGTGTCTCCCCATAGCCTAAATCTAACCCTAGGATACATTCATAACCGATAAGCGATCGCTTATCGGCAAGGTTATCGACAGGGCGGGTTTTGTCTTCCAATTATTATTGATGTCCTGATCATATCCCATTACCCACCCCTACAATGATCGACTGCAGCACAGGCTTGCGCTAATCGCATATTCAAATCTTTCGTAGGGGCGGGTAATGGGATCACCTTGCTCATTTTACCTGAATATTGGGCTCAAAACCCGCCCTGCCAGTGTCTCGCCATAGCCTAAATCTAACCCTAGAATACATTCACAACCGATAAGCGATCGCCAATCCGCAAGGTTATCGACAGGGCGGGTTTTGTCTTCCAATTATTATTGATGTCTTTATCATATCCCTAAACCCGCCCCTACGAGTTTACGTGATTATGAGTTTACGTGATTTGATTGCCAAATGCAATTGTTCAGAAAATAGTTTATATGGCCACGCCTATTCCATTATTAGTTAATATACCATAGACAGCAGCACTTGTCAACTTCACCAGATGAAAAATAACTCAAAGTTATATCCTGCCCTGTAGAGACGTTGCATGCAACGTCTCTACAGGATGAAAGCGGTTGTCTCAAAACGGGTGTAGCTAACCCGGACATGATATCACACCGGATTAGCCACCGATGGCTGCAACTCAGTTTTAATGCTATGAGCCATCGAACCACTGCCATTTTCTGGTAGGGGAGAACGGGTCTCAATCAAACTAATGGCACTGCTGACAGTTTCAGGGAGAATTACGACTAAACCACCCATTGTTGCCTGATCTAATCCAGTATTAATGGCATCTGTTTCCTTAAGGATTATTTCATAACGGCAATCGGGCTTTTGTTGGATAATTCCCTTAGCAATTAACTCTGCTGCCTCTCCACTAGGACGTCCTCGTAAGTCGTCATCTTCTTTGATAATAATCCGGTCAAAGATTTTGGCGGAGAGTCTGCCTAATTCAATAAAGTCCTCATCCCGGCGATCGCCTGGACCTCCGACGATGCCAATTCGCTCTCCTGGCCAATTGCGGACAAAACCTCCGAGGGCTTCATAACCGGCAGCGTTGTGGGCATAATCTACTAGGGCATGATAGAGACCAAGATTAAACAAGTTCATCCGTCCTGGGGTCTGTTCTACGGAAGCCCGGAAGGTAGTTAAGGCGGCGCGAATGGCCTCGATTGGCACTCCCTGAGCAAAGGCAGCGAGACTGGCGGCTAGGGCATTAGCAATCATGAATGGTGCTAATCCTGACATAGTTACCGGCAAATGGACTGCCTCTTCGATCCGCAAGACCCAATCTCCCCGGAGAATTGATAGGTAGCCATTTTCATAAACTGCGGCTAAACCCCCCTGTCGCCGGTGATCTTGCACTACTTCATTCTCTGGGTTCATGGAAAAATAAGCGACATGACCTTTCACCTGTTTAGCCATAGCTGTTACCAGGGGGTCGTCGGCGTTGAGGATCGCATAGCCATTGGGACTGACGGATTCTGCTACTACACCTTTAAGGGCTGCCATTTGTTCTATGGTGTCTATATCTCCGATTCCTAAGTGATCGGCTGCGACATTTAAAATCACCCCTACGTCACAATGATCAAAGGCTAAGCCAGAACGCAGGATACCACCACGGGCAGTTTCCAGAACTGCGACTTCTACTGTTGGGTCTTTGAGGATTACCTGAGCGCTTTGAGGTCCGGTGGTATCTCCTTTTTCCACCAGATGCTCATCAATATAAATGCCGTCGGTGGTGGTATAACCGACAATTTGTTGAGTTTGCCGATAGATATGGGCAATTAAGCGGGTAGTCGTAGTTTTTCCATTAGTGCCAGTGATTGCCACAATGGGAATACGGCTAGGCTGTCCAGGGGGAAATAGCATATCCATTACTGGTGCTGCTACATTCCGGGGTAAACCTTGACTAGGGCAAACATGCATTCGGAAACCGGGAGCCGCGTTTACTTCTACTATGACTCCGTCTACTTGCCGCAATGGTTTAGTAATATCTGGGGTAACAATATCAATTCCGGCAATATCTAAACCGATGATTTTCGCTACCCGTTCCGCCAACCAAATATTGTCTGGGTGGATATCATCAGTGCGATCTATAGCTATACCACCGGTGCTGAGGTTAGCAGTGGCTCGCAAGTAACATCTTTCACCTGTTCGCAAAACGGTATCCAGGCTGTAGCCCTGACGGTCTAACAGACTCATACTAGTATGGTCGATGATGATTTTGGTCAGTACATTATCATGTCCTTCGCCACGATTGGGGTGGCGATTGGTCTCCTCAATCAGTTCCTCAATGGTGGACTTGCCATTCCCTACCACATGAGCAGGAATGCGTTCAGCAACTGCTACCAATTTACCATTGACTACTAATACCCGGTGATCATTGCCACGATAATAGTGTTCAACAATTACAGAGCGGGAGATTGCTCTAGCAGTATCATAGGCTATCTCTGCTTCTTCCCAATTTTTGATATCAATAGTGATACCCCTACCGTGATTGCCATTCAGTGGCTTGATCACAATCGGGTAACCCCCAAGATCTTCAATGGCTGCTTCTAAATCATCAAGGTACTGAATTACCGTACCCCGTGGTACCGGGATACCGGCATCCCGCAAAGTTAATTTTGTACCTTCTTTATCACAGGCTAACTCGACCCCCAAAATTCCGGAGTGGTCACTCAAGGTTGCCTGAATACGCTTTTGGTAGCAACCATAACCCAGCTGAATCATGGATCTGGCACTCAAAGCCATCCAAGGCATATCCCTGGCTTCGGCTTCTTTAATCAAGGCTTCTGTACTCGGACCCAAGGCGGCATCCTGATGCAATTCCCTTAAGTCTTTGAGGTCTTGATCTAACTCTTTTTGGGGGTAGGTACCAGTATCAACAATGCTACGGCACAGACGTACTGCTGCCCTGGTAGCATAACGACCAGCTTGTTCATCGCTGTATTCAATTACTACCTGGTAGACGCCTGCTGTTGCTGTTTCCCTCGTGCGACCAAAACCGACTTGTCTACCTGCTAGTTCTTGGAGTTCCAGAGCCACATGTTCGATGATGTGCCCCATCATTGTACCTTGCCTCACCCGACTTAGGAAACCACCCCGGATGCCAGGAGAACAGAAATGCTCTTCCAGACTGGGTAAAACCCTAACTAGTCCGTCGTAGAAGCCAGGAATCTCATGGGAGGGTTTGTTGGCCAACTCCTCCAAATCAAGGCGCATCACAATCAGTTTGTGGCGTCGAATACTCCAATAGTTGGGACCGCGTAATGTCTGGATTCTTAAAATTCTCATAGGGTATGATTGTCAAGATTTACTTCAAGCCAGTTGAAAGAAATAGTTGCCACACTCAGGAAGCACAGCAACAAAACACAGGATATGTAAAGTATATTTAAAGTTTTTTATGATAAATCAACAATTTGGCTTAATCTGAAGTCACGACTCCTGTGCAATTGGTCAACTTCACTAGTTTCCCGCGTTAAAAAGCTATAAAACTGTTCTCCATGAACAGTTTTATCTTAGATTGCCAGTAATATTGTTTGAATTGAGAAACAGGGAACGGGGAACAGGGAACAGGGAGCAAGGAAGAAGCTACTTTCATCACCTTGTGGTGAAATTTTTTATCGGGACTGCCTCCTACTCCAGTCCCCATCCTTGGAGGGGTTAGGGCTTTCTACTCCGGTCCCCATCCTTGGAGGGGTTAGGGGTGGGTTGCAGCCTCCTGCCTTCTGCCTGCCCCTTCAAAGCACTAGTTTCAAAATTTTTGGCTCATGAGGGAACGCTTGTGTATATGATAGCGATCGCCATGACAGAGAATATGTACCCGGAGATTATGTAAACTAATGGGATCTTTGGCACCGATATAAGCCTCATTGGTATAAGACATTTCTCCTGGATCAATAATTGTCACAGTGCCTTTGCCCATCACATGCAACAAACCATCTTTTTCAAATAAGGCACAGGTGTCTTCATCAATACCGATGCCCAACAGGTTAGGATGAGCAGCCATAGCGCTCATCAGACGTGCCATACGATTACGGTTATGAAAATGTTGATCCACAATTAATTCTGGGATGACCCCTAGTCCTGTGGCCATTTCTACTAGGGAACGATTGGGAGACTCGCCGCTACCGCCACCACCAATCATCTGGTGACCCATTACTGCTGCACCAGCGCTAGTCCCTGCTAAGGTAAGTTCACCATGATGCACTCGCTCTAGGAGTTTTTCCATCATCGGGGTTTCTGCTAGTAAACCACACAGCCGCAACTGATCCCCACCAGTTAGAAATACCCCTGTGCAGTTGGCAATATACTCCAAGATTAGAGGGTCAGAACCTTGGGTGCGATCACGGATATCTAGTACCCTAATTTCTTGGGCTCCCATATCGGCAAAAATTCGGTGATAACGCTCACCAATCAGTGCTGGTTCTCTTGATGCTGAGGGAATAATCGCGATTCTACTTTGCCCTGATCCAGAACGGTAAAAAAAATTGTGCAGGATCTCGCGTCCATGAATCTTGTCTTCAGCACCACCAATTACTAGAACAGCAGTTTTAGTAGATTTAGGCATTCTCGTTCCTGGGAATTGAGACTCTAACTGGAGCATCATATCGATTTTTGGTATGAGGTCATTCAAGTGCTTAAGTTTTGGCTATTGCTCGGAATGATACTTTAATACAATTTCTGAACTTGGCTCAACTCTTCAGGAAACGGTGGCTGACAAGTATACTATGTCAAGCTCGTTACATAAGACAAGTCATTGTATTCCCTCTTGGGGAGGATGTCAAGATACTGCAAGCCATTTATAATTAACGAACTTTATAGTATAGAATTGGTAGCTTAATAATCTGACTTGTAAGTAGGGAGCATATAGGCTTGCGACGCATTTAAAGCATTTTTCCCAATCTCCGCGTCCCCGTGTCCCCGCGTCAGTAGTAATCCACCATTTACATGCATAACAGCTTACCCCGTGCGATTTGACATTGTTACCCTGTTTCCTGATTTTTTTACCTCTCCCCTGAACTCAGGGTTAATCGGTAAAGCCCTAAGTAAGCAAATTGCCCAGGTTTATTTAGTCAATCCTCGGGACTTTGCCACGGGCAAACACCGAAGAGTTGATGATGAACCCTACGGTGGCGGTGCGGGAATGTTGATGAAACCAGAGCCAATTTTTGCCGCTGTGGAGTCATTACCGATTTTGCCTAGGCGGGAGGTTATCCTCATGACGCCTCAAGGAAAACCTTTAGAGCAAAAATTGTTAAGGGAGCTAGCAATCAATTATGAGCAACTGGTGGTGATTTGTGGACATTATGAAGGAGTAGACGAGCGAGTATTGCATTTAGTCACCCGCGAACTGTCCTTAGGAGACTTTGTCTTAACCTGTGGAGAAATTCCCGCCTTGGCTCTGATTAATGGTGTCGTCAGGTTGCTACCAGGAACCGTAGGTAAAGTAGAGTCCCTCAAAGCCGAAAGTTTTGAAGCAGGATTGTTAGATTATCCTCAATATACCCGACCCGCTGACTATCGAGGATGGCAGGTTCCAGATGTCTTGTTGTCAGGAAATCATGCTGCAATTGCCCACTGGCGCCAAGAACAGCAAATTCAGAGAACCCAGGAACGGCGTCCTGATTTGTATGAGGCTTGGTTACGGGATCTGGAAAATTGTTAAATTGTTGAATTGTTAAATTATTGCCCTAAATCCTTATGCCGCAAGCGACCCGTTACTCTTCACTCATTACTCATTACTCTTGCTGAAACACTCAAACCATACATTTGGGGCTGAATCCCTTGATATGACTAGTTTCTAACCTTGTTTTTGGAAGGTGTGCGCCTATACCAATGTTAGACTTCTATAACTCACCCCTAATTCCTCAGAAGAAGAGGGTTAGGAAGTAGATAAGTTAAAGATTCCGTAAGCAAAGTCAGCTTACTAGAGGAACAGTCATGGTTCAAACACCCACCCAGCTAGAAATCGAATATCCCTTACCTGATGGTTCCCCGATGGCAGAAAGCGACTCCGCACGGGAGTATCTAATCTACAGCGTTAAATCCTTGCAAATCCATTTCCAACAACAGGATGATGTCTACGTCTCCGGCAACCTGGAAATTTTCTACAAACAGGGAGTCCCTAGTGCTAAAATTGCTCCTGATGTCTTTGTGGTTTTTGGAATTCGAGATTACCCTCGCACCAGTTATAAGCTTTGGGAGGAAGGGGGAAAAGTCCCAAATTTTGTCCTGGAAGTAACTTCTAAGTCTACTCAGGAAAACGATGAAGAAGACAAACCCCAGAAATATGCCAGATTGGGGGTACAAGAGTATTTTCAGTTCGATCCGACAGGAGATTATCTCAATCCACCACTAAAAGGAAGGCAATTGATTAACGGAATCTACCAGCCGATCAAATCTACCCAGTTGGCTGATGGTATCCTGTCTATCCACAGTAAAGTGTTAGGGTTAGACTTGCGCTTGCTCAACGGACAATTGCGATTCTTTAATCCTCAAACTGGACAACGACTTTTGAGCCACGAGGAAGCAGAAGCTGAAATTGCTCGATTGAAGTTTTTACTGAAGCAGCAGGGAATCGATTTGGATTAAATCAATGGTGACAAGTTAATTTAATAATGACATTAGTTGCAGTAGTGTTGAGCTAGTATTTTTTGCTGTTCAGTTGTTGGATGCAGTCTGTCTATCACTTTTTTCCAGATATATATAAGCGATAGGAATTAACAAAAAAGTGAGACCCCAGAAAGAGGGATTAATGCTAGCTGGAATAATTGCCAACAGAGATACTAATGGTTCTATCAGGTTTTTTTTCTTGAGGGAATTAATAAATCCTGAATCCAAATCTGCTGCCACTAATCGATGATTGTGGGTTGCGTAAGTCCAGGAACAATAGGAAAATATCCCTACAAGAAATAAATTTAAACTACAAAACACTTGGACAGGAAAATTAAGAGTGTACAGTGTAGACAACTCATTGGAGTAGGGTACAAGAACCAAAAACATTAATGACAACAGCTGGAGCCAAATATGGGGCTGCTCAGTGCGTTGATAATGTTGAAATCTCTCAAGATGGGCCACCCAGTAGAAGGCAACCAGAAGGAATGATATGATGTAAATACCCAGAGCAGGAAACTGAGCAAACAAAAAATTTTGGATCTCCCGATTGGTCATCTGTTGGTTTAGATCTGGAGGATCAAACTGCAAAATCATCAGAGTCATCGTTAACACAAAGATGCCGTCAGTTAGAATTTGCAGACGGTGCAGCAATTGTTCATTATGAACATAATTTTTCTTGCTAGATTGTTCCATGATATTACCTGTTAGTGATATCTGAAGAGCAGAGCAAGCTTGCGCTATCGCGTGTGCTATAGTTGCTAACATTGCTCTTACAATACCATTGTAATGGGGAGCATCCCATTTTGGAAAAAACATTAGCAAAAGAACGACATTGCAATGGTTTCAGCCCTATTAAATGAGACAACTCGCCAAAATGGGATGCTCCCCATTACAATGGTATTG
>JAAHGR010000360.1 GCA_010672425.1 Symploca sp. SIO2E6 | reverse complement strand
ATTATACCAAATCCGGGTTAACCACCCCCGTTTTGATAAAACCGCGAAACTTGCTCTGAGACGTTGCATGCAACGTCTCTACAGGGTGGGATATAACGGGGGTATCTGTGCCGGATTTGGTATTACTCATTAGTTTCCCTATTGGTTGCAATTGCTATTACTTTTTGCTAGTATTACTAATAATGGAGAAGGTGTACGCATATAAGCTATTCTCCCCACTTTAGCCGTAGGGTGGGTATTATCAACAGTCTCCAACAGCAGGGAGAGGCTGACTTCTTTTTAGGCAAGTAATATCATGTCCGGTTGAATACTTACACTTTGATTGCAACAAGGCTCCAGGGCTCCAAGGGAAGGAAGAAGGTTGCAAGGTGGAAAGGAATTATAAGTAATTATCCGGACTTGATATTATTTGTTGTTGGTTGTTAGTTGTTTGTCAAAAAACAAATAACAAATAACAAACAACCTTTGCGAAGCATGGTGAGGGAAATATGAGGTGGGATTTCAATTCTGGTGCGTCTGGTGCGTCTGCTTACTTGTTTCCCCACCCATTTTTTCCCTCACCCTTGTCAGAGTCTTAATCTCTCGTTGATAGCGTTACCTCCAAACCAAGTGTCTAGCTTCTACTAACGATTTAACGGCTACCAATTCTCACAACGTCGCCATCAAAGGTGGGCACGGATAAGACAAAGGGGTCTGTAGAATAAGTCAATGCCTGTTCTTCAAGAATACCAATGGCAATTTGCTCACCCATGCGAATACTATCATAATAGTCGGTGAAGTAATGAACCCCTGCCATGTTTCGAGCAATGGAAATATTGGCGGCTAGTTTATTGAGTTCACCTTCAAGAGTTAAAGCGTTATCAATTTCGCTCTCTTCCAAGGCACAACCGCCATTAGCAGCTCGGAAAGCAACCAACTTATCACCTTTCTCCATACGTTTGAATTTATATTCCTGGCTACTATCCTTGACAAGCACTGTACTAGTATCAAAAAATGCCTTGAGAATGGTTACACAGGCACCAGCAACGGTAGCGTGTCCTGCGCCATAAGCAGGGTGCATGGGAGAGCCTTCAGGAAATGCCATTGGTAGCAGATAACTATTATGAGCTATTGCGCAAATCTCTTCAAGAGTGCTTAGTTTACACCACTTCTTATTTTCTGTCAGCTTATCTATGAATCCCTGAACATATTGGCTCAACGCCTTTGGTATCTCTTCTTGTATTTGACAGTCATTTTGACGACGCACCAGGTCAATTCGTGCTGCTAGAGCCTCTGGTCGTAAGCGAAGATGATTGTTAAACTTTTGGAAACGAATAGCCTTGAGTGCTCGTGTTGCCACCTCAGTCACCAAGGTCAAAATGTGGGGACCGCCATAAAGAGCAAAACCATTAGCGTGGCGGCGAGTTTTTGGATCTTGTGCTGCTACACCGCCTCCAGAGAGATGATCGAAACCAGGATCGAAAGGAGTTCCCATGCCCAACAGAATGAGACAAGCATTGAGATAAGCTTGATAAAGGGCATCGTAGTGGACATAGGTTGCTAGATCGCGGGGTGTGTAAATAAAGCGACGTCCTTCATCGTATTTTTCTGTGGGCTGTTTAATACCCCGCTGAACATCAACATAATCGTCCAATTTGGTCATATAGTCTATCTTGGGTGTTGCTATGGGAACTTTTTGGTTGATTTCCAGAACACCATAGGTAATTTTCCCATCCTGGACATTCACTTCTCCGTTGATACTTTTGTTACCAATCAGCATAAATTGAGACAGGTAAGGCCCTACTTCTACCCCCGGAGAAGACCCACGAAATACCGTCTGTTCGTCGAGTTTTCCCTTCTGGTTGACTTTTCGGGGACGTCCATTTTGTTTGCTGAGGTAATCAAGTCCATTGAGGCGAGCAATTGACGCTTTCAACTCATCATCTGCTGTACCGTTGTTCTCAAAATTATTAAGAGGCAGATCGCGAACAATCGCTAGTTCATATACTTCAGCCATCTCAAAAATTAGTTCCGGGTTGGTGTTTCCCGTGGAATCTAACAATGGCGGTGCAGCAGGCATAGTGACCGCTTGTGGATCAGGTCCTTCTAATTCGTGTACAACCCCTGCGGTGGGAGCTTCCCACTGTCTAAAATCTTGGAGTTTCGTCGGATCTGTCTCGTCTTTAATCTTGCCATTAACAACTTTATACTTAGCACCATGACGAACTCTATCGGTAAAAGGATCGATGAAGCCATCATCGATCGCTCGACGAAATTCTACAAAGTCTCTTGGCTCCTGTAACAATCCGGTTTGGTCGTTATGGATTAAACCTTTGGTAAAGGACATGAAATACAGATCGCCTGCGTAGCGCTGTTCATCCCCATTAGCTTGATGAGTTGGATATTGGCGACTTCTGGCTAATTCAGCTGCATCAATGCGAACTGAATAAGATTTTTGACGACGCTCGTTCATAAAATTCTACTCTTGTTTATTCCTCTATCAATAGTTGGAGTTGTAGATGTAGCTGACTCCGTATAGGCAAAATAGGTTCCCTAAAACTCATGGCGCTCCAACAAATTCAATGAAGACCCAATGCCTATAAGTAGATGAGTGGGTTGGTTATCTCTACTTTAGTATTGTTTCAACCCTAACTATTTCTAGCATAGGGTAGATTTTCTACAAACAGCGGCTACATCTAAATTGCCTTTACCTTCAATAAATTTCTTGGTGATGCTAGCAGCAAGTACCTCAGTAAAAATAACTAGAACAACATTTCCTAACTGTTCCACAGTCCAAGTGTCCAACAGTGAGGAAAAAAGTATTCATCTGGGAAATTTTGCAACCTTGTAGCTTCCCACACCGTGAAATTACGTACTTCTCCAGTATGAAAAGCTAACATATTTTACCCATTGTCAAGCGATCGCGTTTTTCTAGAACACCGATTCAGTAATAAAGTTTGACAAAATACCTCATATAGGCATTAACGAAAAATCAATGAATTTCCCTCTCCTCGTCTGGTGCGTCTGGTGCGTCTGGTGCGTCTGGTGCGTGTTACTTCACCTAAATTTCGATTACTGAATCGACGCTCTAGCTTCTCATACCATTAATTAATGACTGTGTTGCTAACTCTGCGACAGCAACAATGTCTTGCTCATCTATAATCGGTAACTGATGATCAATCAAGAGCATAGCCAATCCATGAACTAATGACCAAGTTACCCAAGCCAACTGCCGAGGTTCACCGACTTTAATCTTTCCTAGCTGCTGTCCACTAGCAATCGCATTCATCATAACTGCAAACGCTTCTTGTCCTGCTGCATTCAGTGAGGGATAGCAGAGATTGTCGGCTTTGAAAGCACTGAACATGACCCGATAGTGGGAGGGATGGGAGATGGCAAATTTTACGTAGGCGACACCACTTACTTGCAGTTGATGCAGGGGATCGTCAGAAGTGTTTTCGATACTACTGTGGAGGTAGCGCGTCAGGATGTAAAAACCTTCTTCTGCTACGGCAGCTAACAGAGCATTTTTATCGGCAAAGTGGCGATAGGGTGCTGCATTGGATACCCCAACCCGACGAGCAACTTCCCGCAGAGACAAAGTGCTCGCATCCTGCTTTTGAGCAATCAACTCTAAAGCTGCCTTAATGAGGGATTGCCGAAGATCTTTGTGATGGTAACTCTTTTCACTAGGGGGTTTGGTCATTTGCGGCTGAATGTATTTCTTAAAAGTATCATATGTTGACAGCGTTAACATCCCAAGTTATGCTGATGTTATCAGTGTCAACATATGATCAATTCTACATCCGGAGATCTTTGTGATGAAATACCCCATGTACCAAATCGAACTCCCAGAAACTACAGAAGCAGTCGCCTTTGTCAACGGTATAGAAGCACGGGATTTCACTGGCTTTCTCTGGATGTGGAAAAATATGAATTGGATTAAGACGGTGACTACCGAAGCTGAAGGCTGTGTCCAAGTCAAAGCAGGTATTTGTAGCCCCAAAGAATTGATCATGGTTAGTTATTGGCACTCAGAAAAGAGTCTCAAACAGTTCTTTAGGGGTAAACCTCATCAACAAATGATGCAGTTTGTTGCCAAAAATCCTCTTAGCCTATGTCTGTATAACGAGATTTATCAACCTCCCAAAATTGGTAAGTATGTACATGAGCCGCAAGGTATGGCCAAATTAGCTCACAAGTAAGTGGGGAATGGGGAAGAGTCTACTTTCATTACCTGGTGGTGAAATTTTTTCATCGGGACTACCTTGGAGCCTTCTTTCTCAAGAGTATTCCTACTCCCCCTCAACTACTTCCTACTCCGGTAAACTCGCCAGCAATTGTTCCCAAGAGTCTACCGTCAATGCCACATCAATCAACTCTTCTAGCTGTTCAATACTGAGTCTTTGTAGACGATACTGAACTTCGCTTGGTACAGGTAATGGGAACCGCCGCTCCAGTAATCGCAGTAATAGCCTCTGAGCCTCTTCCTGACGTCCTTCTTGTCGTCCTTCTTGTCGTCCTTCTTGTCGTCCTTCTTGTCGTCCTTCTTGTCGTCCTTCTTGTCGTCCTTCTTGTCGTCCTTCTTGTCGTCCTTCTTGTCGTCCTTCTTGTCGTCCTTCTTGTCGTCCTTCCTTACGACCTCGTTCGAGCCCGATTCTCTCAACACTAGTAATATAAGGCATATTTAGCTCCTGTTCGTACTCGGTTATCTCTTGAAGAAAGGCTTTTTCTAATCCCTTTGGCAACTTCATTACCCAGTCAATAAAATGAAACAGGTTGAGCACGTCTTGTCGCTGATAACCCTGCTCATATAATCTTCTGGTTAAAGCCATCTTCCAGATTTGGCGCTGCCGTTGATTCCCACGGGTTTCCAGGGACTTGAGGTGAGCCATGATGACTGTGGCAAAGGGATTGTCATCTTGTTCCAATTCTTCCCATTTCTCCTTGTAGTCTAACAGTTTCACCATCAGGAACTGGAATTCGACTTTACAACCCAAGATGGTGCTTTTGAACTTGGTGGGTCGCCAACGAGAATTACCATCGCACAGAACTGCTAGACTAAGAACTGAGTGGTTGTAGCGATCGCCAATACGATGGTTGTAAGTGTACATCCTGTGAGCAAAGTTAGTTTCTCGCTTTCCCTGCACTTCTACATGAATCAAAATCCAGGTTTCTTGGCCATTAACGAGCCAGACTTGTACTAATTTATCTGCAAAGCGTCGTCCAATTTGAGCATCCCGCACGACTTTCTGTAGTTCCTTATCGAGGAATTGACAAGAACGAGACCAATCAATGGCAGGATGAATCTGAGGGAAGCACAGACGGATGAAGGCTTCAAAGTACCACTCCAAGGTATCTTTCCAAGGGGAGTCGAAGTCGGTTCGGGCTTTACTCATGGGGGAGTGATAGTAGGTAATGAGTTCCGGGTTGGTTGCGTTTAGCACTATTTGTTGTTAGTATGATTTTATCATGGAAAAGGTGTGCGCCTATATATAAAACTCCCTGTTTCAAAACTTTAGCCTCTACTGAAACTGCTCCTTGATGCAAACCAAGTCGTACAAGTTAAATGTTTGCTTTCTTATCCAATAGCTTGGTATTTCTAGCTAAAGTGCCTTGGGCAATAACGGCAACTGTTACAGTTCAGAGTATGTCCCAGGCTACACCAACGAAGTTGGTAATTGAGCAACCTTCACAGAATCCCAATTCCCAATTCCCAATTTCCAATTCCCAATTTCCAATTCCCAATTTCCAATTCCCAATACCCAATACCCAATACCCAATACCCAATACCCAATACCCAATACCCAATACCCAATTCCCAATTCCCAATACCCAATACCCAATTCTCCATTCCCAAACCTCCCCAGATATACCTTCTGGCACTATCGAACCTAATCGTCCAGATTTGCCTCCCTTACCGACAACACCACCAGAAACTCCCACTCCCATTCTCCCCACCACACCAACTCCTGAAACTCCTGCAACTCCAACAGAATCGGGAGTCAAAGTCAAGGTAGTACGAGTGGATGTCTTAGGAAGTACTGTCTTTTCTCCGGAAGAGTTGGCAGCAGCAGTAGCAGAGTTTATTGGTAAAGAAGCGACTTTTGAGGAACTCCTGGAAATTCGTACTGTTATTGCTAAGTTGTATACGGACAACGGTTACACTACCTCCGGTGCCTTTTTACCTCCCCAGGATTTGACAGATGGGGTGGTAATGATTCAGGTTGTAGAAGGAGCAATAGAAGAAATAGAGATTGCAGGATTAGAACGTTTAAACGAAGGTTATGTGCGATCGCGTCTTGGCTTAGCTGCTCAAGTGCCAATTAACCTCCACCGTTTGGAAGAAGCTTTGCAACTACTACAACTAGATCCCCTACTCGATACTGTGCAGGCTGAACTTTCCGCAGGAACAGCACCAGGTTTGAGTGTGCTGAGAGTGAATTTAACCGAAGCGCAGCCTTGGATAGCAGAAGTTGGCTTCGATAATTATAATTCTCCCACTATTGGCTCTTTAGGTGGTAGTCTAACTTTAGGTAATCGGAATTTCCTAGGTTTTGGCGATCGCTTGAGTACCAAGTACAGTCTTACTACAGGACTAGACAGCTACAATCTCGAATATGCAATTCCCCTCACTCCCCAGGATGGCACTCTAAATCTTAACTACACCAATAGCGGCAGTGATATTGTTGAGCTACCCTTTTCCCAATTTGAGATCAACTCTCGTTCCCATACCCTATCCCTGGGTTTCCGTCAACCCTTGATTCGTACTCCTACCAGGGAATTAGCCTTAGGGTTATCCTTTGACTTGCGCCAAAGCCAAACCTTTTTACTCGAAGACATACCCTTTTCTTTTTCCCTCGGACCAGACGACGGCAAATCGAGAGTCAGTGTCCTGAGGTTAAGCCAAGATTGGATTAATCGAGAACCTAGCCGAGTTTTAGCCGCTAGATCACAATTGAGTTTTGGCTTAAACCTATTCGATCCTACTATTAATGACACTAGTGTCGATGGGCTCTTTTCCAGTTGGTTGGGACAATTTCAGTGGGTTCAAGCCCTAAGTTCTGATACCATTGTCATTGGTCGTATCGCTGGACAATTTTCCTTAGACCCCCTCCTACCCTTAGAACAATTTAGCATCGGTGGCGTTGATACAGTGCGAGGCTATCGACAAAATCAACAAGTAGCAGATAATGGTATTGCAGCTAGTTTAGAATTCAGATATCCCGTTATTAGCGATCCCGATGGCTTTGGCACAATCCAACTCACTCCTTTTATTGACGTTGGTAGAGTGTGGAATAATGATCGCAACACTTCCATTGCTATTGGTACTTCTAGTTCCGCTACCCTCGCCAGTATTGGTTTAGGACTACATTGGCAAGTTGCTCCTAGTTTCTCGGCTCGCCTCGATTGGGGAATTCCTCTGATTTCTGTTGATAACGAAGGGAGTTCCCTACAAGATCAAGGTATCTCGTTTTCTGTTCGCTATCAACTTTAATACCTAATCCGACAATGACTGTTACATCAGCAAAAATGACCTTGGCAGAGTTCCTCAACTATGACGATGGAACCGATACCTTGTATGAATTAGAAAATGGAGAATTGATTCCCATGCCTGCTGAAAGCGAAATCAATCGGCGAATTGCCATGTTTCTGCTCATCTATTTCAACCAACTGGGAATTCCACCTCACCGACTTACCATGAAGACTGAGGTAGCTGTCAGCAGTAGGCAGGTGTCAGTGCGAGTACCAGATTTGATGGTATTATCAGAAGAGTTGGCTTTAGCTTTGGCAGGGGCTTCTCGCTCAATTGTCTTAATGGATATAGCGGTTCCCGCTGTTACGAGGTACAGTAAGAAAAATCCCCCTAAATCCCCCTTAGAAAGGGGGACTTTTACTGCCCCCCTTAGAAAGGGGGGTTGGGGGGATAAAGATGTACCACATAACAG
>JAAHGR010000036.1 GCA_010672425.1 Symploca sp. SIO2E6 | reverse complement strand
TGTCAAAACCATTCGATTAATCGAATTACTGAACCCTAAGGTTTGCGAACAGGTGATCTACTTCTCTACCTCTAGCGTCCTAGATCGTAATAACCAATTGCTCAGAGAGGCAGCTCAATTGGGAACAGATTACATCCGTTCTAAGTACGATTGTATGCGGCGATTATCAAAATTAGCGATCGCCCCCAAGATTACTGCCCTATTTCCTACTTTAGTGCTAGGGGGGGATGAGAACAAACCTTATTCCCATCTTTCCTCTGGTATTACAGATGTTACCAAATGGATTGATATGATTCGCTGGTTGCAAGCTGATGCTAGTTTCCATTTCATCCACGCTCAAGATATTGCTCAGGTGGTAGGATACCTAGTGGCCAATCCTGATTCTACAGAGTTAACGGAACAGGCAGAAGAGGAACCTATCAAGCGATTAGTTTTAGGAAATCCAGCATTAACAGTAAATCAGGCAGTGGAGGAAAGTTGTGCCTATCTAGGGAAAAAGATCTATTTCCGCCTACCCTTGTACCGCTGGCTAGCCAATATTGTGATTGTTATCTTCCGCATTAAGATGTCTGCTTGGGATCAATTCTGCTTGAGCTATCGACATTTTACCTATCAAAACCCAGTCAATCCACAAACGTTGGGTTTGCCGACTTACTGCGCTACATTCTCAGATGTCTTGAAAATCAGTGATGTTCAACGACGAGGAAGGGGATAGGGAATGTAGAATGTAGAATTTAGAATTTAGAATTGGGAGTTTAAAAGTAAGTAGATAGGTAGGTGGAAATAAACAGAACTATGTTACAAAATGTAAATATGGATCGAACCCTTACAAATGACAAATAACAAATAACAAATGAGACCTTTTGAAATTTTAAACAAAGGACATTAAATTGATGAACGCTTACAAAAAATATGTAACCATCGATAATCCGGGGCAGTTGGTTTTATCCAATCTCCCATTTGTACCTGGTCAAAGAGTAGAGATTATCATTTTAGCTGAAGAGAGTAACGAAATAAATCCTAAGTTAGAAGAGTTACGTCAAAAGATCGATCACGCAACAGAACAAATTTTAGCAGGTAATGTAATGGATGGAGAATTGGTTTTTGAGCAGTTACAAGCAAGATTACACGATGAATATGGATTGAAGTGATGGCAAATTATCAATTTTCAGAGGATGCTATTGGAGACATCAATGAAATTTGTGATTATATTGCTCAAAATAATCCTTCCTCTGCCAGTAATCTGTTTGATGCAATTCGCAAAAAGTGTAAGTTGGTTGCTAATTTTCCTAATATGGGTAAATTTTATGAAAATGTTAGACCCAATTTAAGGGGATTTTTAGTGGGGGATTACATCATTTTTTATTATCCTCATGATGAGGGGATTTTTATTGTTCGTATTGTTAGTGGTTATCGAGATTTAGGTACATTATTTTAGTGTAATGTAGGTTGGGTGTAACGAAGTAAACCCAAAGAAACCTGCTCCAATGTTGGGTTACGAAGAAAGCTTCACCCAACCTACTTATTCCACCATTTTAAGTGTGTCGCGCCACTACTACCGTGACACACCTAAAAATGTAGGTTGGGTAGAGCTTTCTTCGAGACCCAACACAACCCGCTCCAGCGTTGGGTCTCGTTGCCTCGACCCAACCTACATCTATTCCACCATTTTAGGTGTGTCGCGCCACTACTGGCGTGACACAGTTAAAATGAGGGAATAGATTTTGGCTCAAACCCTTAATTTACAAGGAAGCCGTCGATTTCCTATTACACCTTTTTAGCTGTGTCACGCCACTACTCATTTCCCCTAATCTGAGTTAGGATGGCTGTGCATGGGAAAATTTTGGAGTTATCAGAAAAAGAGTGATCGGTGAACCATTCAAGTTAACTCGTTTGTGTTCAGTAGATGAGCGAGGAGTCCCAAAATATTTACTTATCTTATCTCATATCGAACTAATTATTAGTTTTTATTATTTTTCAATATTGTGGTGATTCGACTAGAGTGTCAGTCCCTCAAGCCGGATTTCCTTAGCGAAGCGTCCCGTAGGGAAGCAGCAAATCCCTAACTCGGAACCTTAAAACTACCAGTAGCAAATAAAAGAGTTTATAAAGTTATTATGCTTCTGGTTACATTGACCAGGAAATATGTCAATAATGAAGACAGTTATTTTTTTTGCCATGCAGGATTACGAGCTTTGTCTGAGAAAGGCTTGGGAGAGATGGTCATGCCCTCTACTCAGATTACAATAACCGGCGTTGGTTGTTATGCTGAACACAGCAATTTTGCGCAAAATGAGTGATCACTTGTAACCAAGCTCCATCACCAATCCTGAAGAAGACCAATCAGATGGGAAGAGTGCACTCAAATTTAAGAAAGTTTCCAGGGTGACAAATGGTTTAAGTGTTTGATTGGTGGGTAGGGTGCGATTAATCAAGAGTGGTGCTTGGGTTTGACACAACCAATTGATCTGCTTACCCCCTGCTCAAAGATTTCTGCGAAACGGGATTTGGGAGTGTCAGTGCGCGTAAATCCTACATTGGTGGCACAATATAAATCCTACATTGATGGCACAATATAAGCCTCAGGATCTCCCAAAGCATCAGCCGAGTGCATTTGCTCTTGGGGAGATATTGGCTTCTTTTGCCAATTCTCCAATCTCTTCCCAAATCCGGTTGTAAAATCCCTTGATGCTTGAGCTTAGCTCACTGATGAGGGTTCAGGGAGGCACAGAGTTAGGGGAAAAGGCTGAAACTGCAAAAGGGGGCAATAGAGGCGGATTTGGGTCAAATCTTGTCAGGGTTGGCAATCTCCTTACTGGAGGCAGTATTCCGGCAAACTTCTGTGAAAACTCAAGTGAGAACTTGAGCTTCAGGTGAGCTGTAACTGGCTCCGGTTAAGGACATACTTACCTTTTGTGATTCTTTGGGGAAGCATCTACATCAATAAACAAGCGCAACAATGCCCACAAATAAAAGAACGAGTGTTACAGCGTCAATACCTTACCATGCAGACTACCGAAAAAATTGAACCGAAACTTGTAAAATTCAAAACTTGCCTCACTCAAATCAATGATCTTGAAGCAGCTGCATCACTTTTGTATTGGGATCAAGCGACTTATATGCCTCCTGGAGGTGCAGTGGCTCGCGGAAGGCAACTAGCAACCCTGCAAGAAGTTTCTCACAGCAAATTTACTGATCCAGCTATGGGTAAGTTACTAGATGATTTAATCCCATTAGAAGCCAGTTTGCCCTATAACTCTGATGAAGCCAGTTTAATTCGTGTTACTAGAAGGAAATATGAAACAGCAGTGAGAGTGCCAGCTGAGTTTATGGCGAGACTCTCTAGACACAGAACAGAATCTTACGAAGCTTGGACTAAAGCCAAACCGACGAATAACTTTGCTCTAGTACGACCTTACCTAGAAAAGACCCTAGATCTCAGTCAGGAGTTAGCTAGCTTTTTCCCCGGTTACGATCATATCGCAGATCCGCTCATTGATTTTGCTGACTACGGCATGAAGGTATCATGTTTGCGATCGCTTTTTGACAAATTGCGGCAGCAACTGGTGCCAATTGTCGAGGCAATTATTGAGCAACCTTCTCCTGATAACAGTTGCTTACGCCAGTATTATCCCGAAGCCAAGCAGCTCGATTTTACCCTCAAAGTGATGGAGCAGTTGGGATATGACTTCCAACGGGGACGTCAGGATAAAACCCACCACCCGTTTATGATCAACTTCTCCACTGATGATGTGCGCATTACGACTCGTGTCTACGAAAATAAGCTTGATCAGGCTCTGTTTTGTAGTATCCATGAGATGGGCCATGGTCTCTACGAGCAAGGGATAAACCCTAAATTGGAAGGCACCCCCCTTGCCTGTGGTACATCGTCTGGAATTCATGAAAGTCAATCGCGGCTTTGGGAGAATATCGTCGGACGTAGTTGGAGCTTTTGGCAATACTTTTATCCTCAGTTGCAAGCCTTTTTCCCCCATCAGCTAGGTAATGTATCTCTTGATACTTTCTACAAAGCA
This sequence comes from Symploca sp. SIO2E6, assembly GCA_010672425.1. Classification (GTDB taxonomy): domain Bacteria; phylum Cyanobacteriota; class Cyanobacteriia; order Cyanobacteriales; family Coleofasciculaceae; genus Caldora. Next base: position 24,676 of record JAAHGR010000036.1, on the reverse strand, counting down.
ATCAATAAAGTGGAGCGATCTTTAATTCGCACCGATGCCGATGAACTGACCTACAACCTCCACGTTATGATTCGCTTTGATTTAGAATTACAGATGCTTGAGGGTAAGCTGTCTATCCGCGATTTGCCGGAAGCCTGGAATGAACGCTATCGTTCTGATTTGGGAGTTGTTCCCAGCAAAGATACCGAAGGAGTCTTGCAGGATGTCCATTGGTACACCAATCAGATTGGCGGCATGTTCCAAGGCTACACCCTTGGTAACTTGATGGGAGCCCAGTTTTTTGAGGCGGCTCTTGAGGAAAATCCTGAAATATCTACAAAAATTCAGCAAGGAGAGTTCACAACATTGCATAATTGGTTAAAGGACAGTATCTACCAACATGGTGTCAAGTACACAGCGGCAGAACTAATGAAAAACGTCACTGGTTCTAAGTTGCGTATTGAGCCATTTATCCGTTACATCCGCCGTAAATACGGGCAACTTTACAATTTGTAATAGTTGTTTGGTCTCGACTGTGAATAATTACTTTAAGGAATAGTTACTCCTTAAAGTAATTTTCGACTGGGTTATTATCGATCTACTGTTTTTCTTTTGGGAGTTTGCAATGCTGAAACTGCTTCAAGACGTTCTTGATGGTGATGAAAAAGGGGATCTGCGTCAGTTTTTCAGTCAGCTGCGCACTTCGGAAACCAAGTATCTATTGCGTAACGACATTCTTACTGCTTTTTCTGAATACTGTAACAATCAACACAAACCGGAGTACTTTGATCGTTCCTCCCATTTGGGTAAATTGATTTACTACACTCAGGAAATCATTGTAGATAATCAATGTTGTTACCTGATTATTCGACCAAAAATTGCGACCGAAGAAGTCTTCCGCATTTTTGAAGATTTGACAGTTGAGTCAGTTCGGATACAAGAACTCCTTGATCTGCGCGATCGCTTTGTCAACCGCTACCATCCGACAGAAGGGGACGTGCTGGAGTTGGATTTCCAACCTTTCTACGACTATAGTCCCAGGATTCGAGACCCCAAGAACATCGGTAAGGGAGTTCAGTTCCTCAACCGCTTTCTTTCTAGTAAGCTGTTTCAAGACCCTCAGCAGTGGTTGGAGTCTCTGCACGGTTTCTTAAATCTCCACCAATTCCAGGGTATCCAACTGCTGATTAATGAGCGCATTAAAGGCCAGCAGCAACTATCGGAACAGGTGAAACAGGCTTTGGAATTTGTGAGTGAGCTTCCGGCAGAGGAACCTTACCAAGAATTTCGTTTTAAGCTACAGGAAATGGGCTTTGAACCAGGTTGGGGGAATACCGCCAGTCGGGTAAAAGAAACCTTGGAGATGCTCGATGAACTAATCGACTCTCCTGATTCTCAGGGACTTGAGAAGTTCCTCTCTCGTATTCCGATGATCTTTCGGATTGTCCTCGCTTCCGTCCACGGTTGGTTTGGGCAAGAAGGTGTTCTAGGACGTCCAGATACTGGTGGTCAAGTAGTCTATGTTCTTGACCAGGCTCGCAGTTTAGAAAAACAGTTACAGGAGGATATCCAACTAGCAGGATTAGAAGGGTTTGGTGTCAAACCTAAGGTAATTATTCTCAGCCGCCTGATTCCCAACAGCGATGGTACTCGTTGTAACGAACGCTTAGAAAAGGTCTATGGTACAGATAATGCCTGGATTTTGCGAGTACCCTTACGGGAGTTCAATCCCCATGTCACCGACAACTGGATTTCCCGTTTTGAGATTTGGCCTTATTTGGAAACCTACGCCATTGATGCCGAAAAAGAATTACTGGCAGAATTTCAGGGTGTCCCAGATTTAATTGTTGGTAACTATTCCGATGGTAATTTAGTGGCATTTTTGCTGGCACGACGCTTGAAAGTGACTCAGTTTAATATTGCCCACGCCTTAGAAAAGTCTAAATATCTGTTCAGTAACCTCTACTGGCAAGATATGGAAGCTCAGTACCACTTCTCATTGCAATTTACGGCTGACTTGATTGCCATGAATGCAGCCAATTGCATCATCAGCAGTACCTATCAAGAAATTGTAGGTAAGCCGGATAGTATTGGTCAGTATGAGTCCTACAAGAGTTTTACGATGCCCGACTTGTATCACGTTGTCGATGGTATTGAGCTCTTCTCTCCTAAGTTTAACGTCGTGCCTCCTGGGGTAAATGAAAGTGTTTTCTTCCCCTACAATCGCCAAGCGGACCGATTACCAGAGGCTCGCGAAAGGATGGAGGAACTGTTATTTACCCTCGAAGATCCAGAACAGGTCTTCGGTAAACTTGATGACCCCAATAAGCGTCCTCTGTTCTCCATGGCTCGTCTTGACCGCATTAAGAACTTAACGGGTTTGGTAGAATGCTTTGGCCAGAGTCAGGAATTGCAGAAATACTGTAACTTAATTTTAGTGGCAGGTAAATTGCGCACTGAGGACTCAACCGATAGCGAAGAAAAGGAGGAAATTGTCAAGCTTTATCGCATCATTGATGAGTATAATTTACACGGTAAAATGCGTTGGTTAGGTGTACGCTTATCCAAAGGCGACTCCGGTGAAATTTATCGGGTAATTGCTGACCACCAAGGTGTCTTCGTCCAACCTGCTCTGTTTGAAGCCTTCGGTCTAACGATTTTGGAAGCAATGATTACTGGCTTACCAACCTTTGGTACTCAGTTTGGTGGACCGCTGGAGATCATTCAAGATCGGGTGAATGGTTTCTTAATCAACCCAACCAACTATGAAGAAATGGCTCAAAAACTTGTGGATTTTGTTGCCAAGTGTGACCAAAATCCTTCCCATTGGGAGGAACTGTCTTCTCAGGGCATAGAACGAGTCTACAGCACTTACACCTGGAAAATCCATACAACGCGGCTACTATCTTTAGCACGGATTTATGGTTTCTGGAACTATGTTTCTAAGGAAGAACGGGAGGATATCCTACGCTACCTTGAATCCTTGTTCTATCTAATCTACAAGCCCCGGGCGCAGCAAATATTGGAGGAACATATGCATCTTTAAGTTAAGCTGTGGCTGCATCCAAACGCAGCAGACGCACCAGATTGGGACTAAGTAGTTTAAATGCGTTTTAGCTTAGCTATCAGCACCTCAGCTTTTTCCCTGAGTGCTGATAGCTGAGTGCTGCTAATAGTCCCAATTCAAGATAGGATGGGTTTTAATTTTGAAATTCAGTCTGTAGCGAATTAACGATGAAACCCTACCTATCGCGTCTTCTTGCCCTAGTTTTAGTTGTAGTAATTGGTTTGATGGGTTGTTCCTCCGATGCCGGTGGCATAACTGGAAATTATAGTCAGGATACTTTGACTGTGATGCAAAACTTGAGAACCGTCATTGAATTACCACAGGATGCTCCTGACAAGCCTCAACTTGAGGCTCAAGTGCGTCAACAAATGAATGACTATGCCTCTCGCTACCGCCGCAATCCCTCCATAGCGAACCTCAGTTCTTTTGCCACTATGCGTACTGCTGTCAATTCTCTGGCTGGTTATTACAGTTCCTATCCTAATCGTCCCTTACCCCAAAAACTCAAAGATCGGCTAGAGCAAGAATTCAAGCAGGTAGAACGAGCACTCAGGCGAGGTGCTTAGGGATTTCTCGGTATAATACTACTCGCTTAAGAAGAGTGTGGGGAGTGTGGGAAGTGTGAGGAGTGTGGGAGGAAAAGGAAGACAAGGAAGACAAAGAAGAAATTCCCAATTCCCAATTCCCAATTCCCAATTCTCAATTCCCAATTCCCAATTCTCAATTCCCAATTCCCCATTCCCCATTCCCCATTTCGGTTAAGATAGATTTCTGAAGAGTTGTGCTCATTCAGGAGAAAAAAGCAATTGCTGACTCTTGGCGTTAATATCGACCACGTTGCCACAATTCGGCAGGCGCGGCGCACGGTGGAACCAGATCCAGTGGCAGCAGCAGTGTTGGCAGAATTGGCTGGTGCCGATGGCATTACTACCCATCTGAGGGAAGACAGACGTCATATTCAAGATCGGGATGTGCGCTTGTTGCGACAGACGGTGCGAACTCACTTAAATTTGGAAATGGCTCCTACTGATGAAATGGTAGCGATCGCTTTGGATATTAAACCGGATTATGTTACCCTAGTGCCGGAAAAACGGGAGGAAGTGACGACGGAGGGAGGACTCGACGTTGCTGGTCAAATGTCTCGGATGAGTGAGATTGTCCCTAAGTTACAAGATAGTGGCATTCCCGTTAGCTTATTTATTGACCCTGATTTAACTCAAATCGAAGCTGCGGCTAAACTGCAAGCTAAGTTCATTGAACTGCATACTGGTTGCTATGCAGAAGCAACTGATGAGGCAAGTCGTCAGCAAGAATTAGCTTTGTTAACCAAAGGATGCGAACAGGCGATCGCAGCAGGTATCCGCGTCAACGCTGGACATGGCCTAACTTACTGGAATGTCTATCCTGTTGCTTGCATTGCAGGCATGGAAGAACTTAATATTGGACATAGTATCATTTCTAGAGCTGTCCTTGTTGGTCTAGAGCGAGCTGTCAGAGAAATGAAACAAGCTATGCGGGGGATTTAGATTTTAGATTTTAGATTTTAGATTTTAGATTTAATTTCTTTCTTCTAAAATGCTTAGTCAAGGAATGTAATCACGAACTAACAACAGATGACGACTTACTACTACGTTTTGGGCAGTCAAAGCTTTCTTACAGAAAAAGAACCCTTGGAAGAAGTACTTAGGGAACGTACTCGGAACTACCATGAGAAGGAAAAAGAAATTGATTTTTGGCTAGTTAAGCAGCCTGCTTTTCTTGAAGTGCCGGAGATGGCAGCGATTAAGCAAGAATGCCCTCAACCAGCAGCAGCGATAATTTCGACTGATCCTCAATTTATCACCTGGCTTAAGCTACGCTTAGAATTTATCAAGACTGGGGAATTTCAGGCTCCTTCGGATACTATTCCTAACCCTCTAGCTTCTCTTGCTACTGTCTAGTAAGTGGAACTGGCATCTTGCCAGTAATATGTGGAACTGGCAGGATGCCAGTAATAGGTATTAGGTAATAGGTATTAGGTGTTAGGTGTTAGGTTCAACAGAAAATTAATCTTCAGCTTGGTCATCATTCCATTTACCTTGTGGAACAATTTGCTTAAGTCTACTATAGCTCAACCAACTAACTCATATCATGTCGGCATAATTGCCCATAATAAAAACTTCACCGCGTCCCCGCGTCCCCGCGTCACCGCGTCAGTCCCAACTAAAGGTCTTCAGTCTGACATCATATCAGTCTGTCAACCACCACGACAAGATGAGTATCTGTTGTTCATCCTCACCCAGACTAGGGCAATTTATGAAGAAATTAGAGCAACCTTACCACCACAACTTCCTACTACTTATTGTCAATATTTCAACGATAAAGTAATTCGTGTTGGTGGTTTCAACAATTTGCTGGATGTTCAGGGATGGGCTCGTTATTTCCGGGAGATTGTCGGCTTATCAGCATTTGTGATTCAAGCAGTACCGTCTGGGAATTATACTCAGGGAGATGAGTATAAACCTCAGCCTTTAGCTGATGGTTACGCTGTATTAGTAGATTACTTCAGCCAGCCGGAAATTGCATCTGAACTCAGGCAAATAATTGGTAGTGAGGTAGGCTTAGTTTCTTATGCTCAGCGTCCCTACTTACTTGCCCTATATACGAAGAGCAAAAGGGAAGCTAACTTCAAGTTACAGGAATTAAGCGATCGCGGTTTTACTAGTATAGTAGTTGATAGTCGTAGCGTAATTCTGATCAGACCCATAGTTCTTTTTTAAGAAATTACGGTGAGTTACTAACCTTGCCAAATTGCCCCTCGCTCGATTAAGTCAGTCTTCATCTCCTCAGAAATGCCTAAATTATCTCCAAACAAAGCATTCTTAACCTTCGCACCACTGAGATCCGCAGCAATCAAGTTAGCACAAAGTAACCTAGAACCACGCAAGTTAACTCCCTGTAATTTAGCACCCTTGAGGTTAGCAGCATTTAAATTGGCACCACTTAAGTCTATATTCGTTAAATCCCTTCCCTCAGCTCCCTGATTGACAATTTCCCAGACGAGATGCCATTTAAACTCTAGTTTAGTTGTACTGTTGATAGTAACTCCCCGAAGGAAGGCATTGCTGAGGTCGGCTCCCTGGAGATTAGCATCGCTCAAGTTAGCATTGCTAAGGTTGGCTCCTTGGAGATTAGTCTCGCTTAAGTTAACATTGCAGAGATTAACATCTCGAAAGTTAACATCACTGAGGTCAGCTCCTTGGAGATCCGCATCGCTGAGGTCGGCTCCTTGGAGGTCAGCAACTTTGAGGTCGGCCACTCTGAGATTAGCAAGTTTGAGGTTAGCATAACTGAGTTCGGCAACTCTGAGGTCGGCTCCTTTAAGATCAGCACCATGGAGGTCTGCATTGCCTAGGTCGCTTCCTCTGAAGATAGTAGCACTAAGATTCGCTCCCCCTAGATCGGTTCCTTTGAGGTCAGCACCACTGAGATCCGCACCCCTGAGGTCAGCTTCACTGAAGCTAGTACCATTGAGGTTGGTATCAGTCAGGTTGGCAACTCTCAAGTCAGCACCGCTGAGGTTGGCACTTCTGAGAGCAGCATTGCTGAGGTTGCTATCCATCAGGTTACTACTAATGAGAATAGCACCACTGAGGTCAGCGTCACTCAGGTCAGCATTGTTTAAGTCAGCCTCGCTGAGGTCCGCATCACTTAGATCAGCACTGTTTAAGTCAGCACCACTGAGATCAGTCTCACTCAGATCAGCCTCACTTAGGTTAGTCCCTCTCAGATTAGCTTCCCTCAGGCTAGCACCTTTGAGGTTGACTTTCCTCAGGTCTACTCCAGCGAAATCTTCAGTAGGATTAAGCTGTGCAATTCTCGCTAGCTCAAGAAAGTCTTGTTGTCCTGCTTTGAGCACACGCTGGATTAGGTCTTGAACTTCTAGGTAAAATCCTTCATCTCTCATCAGTCGTTCAAGTTTCAAGATAGTCAAAGTGTAATTCTATCCGACTTAGATAAGGCTGGAATTTTCTCTTGAGCAACAGTTGTGCTATCCCTCTTTCTAAAATTGCCAGTTGATTGGTGCTCATATTTGCTGACCAGAGTCCTTGAACCCTAGTCAGATAGATATCTTGCAGGGATACATCAAAGGTCGCTTCTACAGAACAGGGAGTCGCGATCACATTTAGGGTAGCTAACTTTGCCCTCTTCAGTAAACCTTGCAGAACTGGTTTTGCTGGGTCTACGGCAAAAACCCAGACTGGGTTTTTCTGGGAACCCTTCGTTTTTACCTGACAGGTGACCAGGGGCACTTGTTCCTTGGTGTCCTCAGTCTGTTCTGGCTCGGCATCAGCTTTAGCTACCGGGTAACTGTTGGCTTGTTGCTCTTTTTGGTGGAGAGCAAGTGCAAGTGAACCGGTTAATTCCCGAAATTGATGATGGATTCTACCATTTTCTAGCCTTAGCTCAAGTTTTCCTCCTTTTATGCCAAAGGAAATACTCCCCTTGGGTAAGGACTCGCACTGCACATCAAAGTTCATTGTTAAGTAAAGGTCAATCTGATCTGGTTGAACAGGTATGCCTTCCAATTGCATGGATAAGCAGCTTGGGCATCTGTTCTCTGGCAGATTTGGTTGAGATTGTTTGGGTAGAGGTTGTTGCATTAAACCTAATCTACAGATAAGGGAGTCTTTAGGCGAACTTATTCTCCGTCAGTTTTTGGTAAGATACAATGGGTCGTGTCTTTTAGACTACCCAACCCAAGTATCAGAGTACATAAGTTAGAATTATTTTTGATTCAGTCCCAGGTGAGAGGCAAAAGTGATGAGTGATAGTATGGCGTTTTTGACAGGAGCAGCGCTAGCTGGGGTAGCTGCTTTGTTTGTACTTAAGGGAGGAGACAATACGGGGGCAATGCAACCGCCTACTGCCCGCTCACTGCCCATCCCACAAACTAATACTAATCCCTACGATACCTCTAATCCTTATTTAACAACGCAGCCACTCCCAACGCCTGCTTCACCGGGTTCAGATATGTTTGGGCAACAGCGGCTGCTTAACCAGGAACAGGTTACAGCTGTACTTGAGATGCAAAAAGATGAAATTGAGCAGCTCAAAGTTCAAGTGCAAAATCAGCAGTTGCTCATTGATAATCTCACGGCACAGGCTGACATCAATGCTTTACCCTCACAAATAGGAACTGCACCCACAGTTGCTCCAACCTTGGAACAACAACAGTCAGAGAAAGACAATGTTATCCTTCCAGGACTAGTTTGGGGACTAGGAGGTATGGCAGTTACTGTTAGTGGCGGCATTGTTGTAATCTCAGCTTTAGCTTTGCTCTCCAAGCAACAGCGTCCACCTCGTACCACCTATGTAGTTCCACACCCCTATACTGCTTTACCTCCTTCCGTAGCACCGAGGCGTCGTGCTGAATTTATACCTCCTCATCTCGATAGCAGACAGGTTGAACATGTGGAGTATGAGTAAAGCGCCTGTCATTGGTCATTGGTTATTTGTTATTTGTTATTGGTCATTGGTCATTAGACATCTCCAAAAACTCAAGATTGACCTACCTCCCATAAGGGTTTCAGGTTCTTTTCTAGAGATGTCTATTAGGATTGGTCGTGCAAATAACAAAGGACAAACAACAAACAACAAACAACAAACAACAAACAACAACTCACTCTTTTGCTCCCTTGAGTAGATAAGTAGTCATTTGTCCTTTACCCTTGATCTCAATAGAACCACGTTGATCAAATAGGTATTGATCTTTTAATAGCTCATAAGTGACGGCGGTAACTTGAATGTAACCAGGTATACCGTGAGACTCCATACGGCTGGCGGTATTTACCGTATCACCCCATAGATCGTAGCTGAATTTTCTGATGCCAATTACCCCAGCAACCACCGGACCACTGTTAATGCCAATCCTGAGACTAAATTTGTTACCGGTTTCCCTGTTGAAGTCGGCAATTGCTTGTTGCATATCCAGTGCCATTTGGGCGATTGCTTGAGCATGATTGGGACTAGGTGTCGGCAAACCAGCGACAGCCATATAGGCATCGCCAATTGTCTTAATTTTTTCTACACCATGTTCTTGGGCTAGTCGGTCAAATTTTGAGAAAATTTTATTGAGAAGTTCTACTAGTTCCTTGGGAGAGGTTTTAGTGGAAAAGTTGGTAAAGTTAACCAAGTCAGCAAACATTACTGTTACTTCTTCAAAACTCTCAGCAATCGTACCCTTATCTTGTTTCAAGCGCTCTGCAATTGCTTGGGGTAAGATATTCAGCAACAGGAGTTCCGCCTTTTTCCGCGCTAGGCGCAGCACAAATTCTGTCTGTCGGCGTTCTGAAATATCAACTACAGTGCCTTCATAGTAAAGCAAATTGTCACTAGTATCTTTGACAGCACGTATATTCTCCGAGATCCAAATAGTGTTACCATTTTTACAATAAACCTGAGACTCGACATCAGTCAAGACATCATACCTCTGCATGAGAGTAGCTAGATCTTCTCTACTACTGGGATTGACGTACAACTGCTGGTCGATATTAGTTATCGTCTTCATTAATTCTTCTGGAGACCTGTAGGCCAAAATCTTAGCTAGTGCAGGATTAGCGGTTATATATCCTCCACCAGGTATTGCCTGGAAGATACCTTCGCTGGCGTTTTCAAAGATGCTGCGATATTTCACCTCGGCTTGTCGTAGTGATTCCTCGGTTCGCTGTCTCTCCTTAATTTCTGCTTGTAGCTGCAAATTTTGTTCTCGGAATGTTTTTTGTAGCTTCTGGATTTTCAGATGAGTTGTGACTCTGACGAGCACTTCTTCCTGTTGCACTGGTTTGGTAATATAGTCTACTGCGCCAAGATGGAAGCCTGTGACTTTGTCCACTGTTTCGGAAAGGGCAGTCATAAAAATCACCGGGATATCTTTAGTTGACTCCTGAGCTTTCAAGCGGCGACAAGTTTCAAACCCATCGATTCCCGGCATCATCACATCTAGCAAAATGAGATCAGGATGGGCATATTCAACTTTCTGGATAGCACTCTCACCATCCTGAGCCACTAAAACCTTAAAATCAGAATCATGCAACAAGTCGAATAAAACCCCCAGATTAGTGGGGTTGTCATCAACAATAACAATGACACTCTTGTCGGAATTTTCATCGCTCATTTCAGTTGGGCTTACAGTGCCTGGGGCTTAGTTCGCTATCAGCTATCAGCTATCAGCCTTCAGCTACAAAGCTGAAGACTGATAGCTAAATTTTAACTAGGGACGGGATTTCACACCCTAAATTTCTGATGATTCCTCATTTTTGATAGGCTGGGAAGAGTTACTACTAACTTTTTACAAGGAGGGTCAGGACTTGAGAAACCAGAATGTACAAAACTTTACATCAGTCCTTGGGGGGATCTTAGCAGCATTAGTCATCCTGCTAAGTTTTAGTTCCTTTGTTGTCATTAATCCAGGTCAGGCGGGAGTCCTGAGTATCTTGGGTAAAGCCAGGGATGGAGCCTTACTCGAGGGTCTCCACATCAAACCCCCACTAGTTTCCACCGTGGACGTATATGATGTGACGGTGCAAAAATTTGAAGTCCCAGCTCAAAGTTCCACCAAAGACCTCCAGGATCTATCAGCTAGCTTCGCCATCAACTTCCGCCTTGATCCCGATGAGGTGGTTGAGATCAGAAGGACTCAAGGAACCTTACAAAATATTGTCTCGAAAATTGTTGCTCCCCAAACTCAGGAATCCTTCAAGATTGCAGCGGCAAAAAGAACAGTAGAAGAAGCGATTACTAAAAGGACTGAACTCAAGCAAGATTTTGATGATGCTTTGAATGCACGGTTAGAAAAATATGGCATCATCGTGCTGGATACCAGCGTCGTTGATCTCGCTTTCTCCCCAGAGTTTTCTAAGGCAGTTGAGGAGAAACAAATCGCTGAACAACGTGCCCAGAGGGCTGTTTACATAGCTCAGGAAGCTGAACAAGAAGCTCAAGCAGATGTTAATCGCGCCAAAGGTAAAGCCGAAGCTCAAAGACTTTTAGCCGAAACTCTCAAAGCTCAAGGGGGTGAACTAGTGCTTCAAAAAGAAGCAATCCAAGCCTGGAAAGAAGGTGGTGCCCAAATGCCCAAAGTCTTAGTTATGGGTGGTGACGCCAAAGGCGGTGTCCCATTCATCTTTAATTTGAGTGATTTGGATAACGCATATTAGAGTTAGGTGTTAGGTGTTAGGTGGTAGGTGGTAGAGTTGTGAGACTTTTAGATGATGTCCTTCTAGTAGAACGGACACCGTAAGCATCTTGCTCTAAGATCTGAAATCTAAAATCTAAAATCTAAAATCTAAAATCTAAAATCTAACACCTAATACATGATTCCTCGATTACCCCTTGAAAATGGCTTAAGGCCAAACTATGCCCTTTTCTTGGAAGAATTGGCTAAAACTGACTTTTCTGGTGAAATTCGCCCTGACTTTGCCAGTAGATTAACTCTTTCAACAGATAATAGTATTTACCAAATCTTGCCTCAAGGAGTTGTCTTTCCTCGGAAGGGGGAAGATGTAGTGCAACTTTTTCTCTTAGCTAATCAAGAACCTTTTAAAGATCTTACCTTTTCTCCCAGAGGTGGAGGGATGGGTAGCAATGGTCAATCCCTTTCTCCCGGCATCATTATCGATTGTTCCAAGTACATGAACCAGGTTTTAGAACTGAATTGGGAACAAGGGTGGGTACGGGTACAACCAGGAACCATTTTAGACCAACTCAATGCTTATTTGCAACCCTATGGGGTGTTCTTTGCCCCTTCCTTGGCTCCGAGTAATCGAGCAACGATTGGGGGTATGATTAATACTGATGCCTGTGGCAAAGGGTCGCGAATTTATGGACGTACTAGCCATCATATTTTAGAGTTAACCTGGATTTTATCCGATGGTACAGTGGGAAAATCTCAATCTTTAGATGCAGCTACCTTATCGGTTCTGAAGCAGCGATCAGGACGCTTGGGTAAGATTCACCGGGAAGTAGATGACATTGTTACCTCAAAACAGGAACTAATTACCCAAACTTTCCCCAAAATGCCTCGGTTTATGACGGGTTACAACCTTGCTAAGGTTTACTCGGAGCCAGATCAGTTTAACCTCAACTGGATTCTTTCCGGTTCCGAGGGAACTCTGGCAGTTATTAGCGAAGCCAAGTTAAAACTAACTCCAATTCCTCAATATAAGCGATTACTGGTAATTCACTATTCCTGTTTTGATGATGCTCTCGCCTCGGCTCAAATTCTCCTCGTCTCAGAACCGGCAGCAGTTGAAACAGTGGATGAAAAAATTTTAGGACTTGCCCAGCAAGATGAAATCTATCATCAGGTGCAAAATTTTATTGGTGATGCTCAAGCGATTAATTTAGTTGAGTTTGTGGGAGAAGATCTCCAACAGCTTGAGGAGAAAATCAGCCACCTTTGTCAATCCATTGACTCCTCTAAAGAGCAACCACAACAACCTATTGGCTATTACTTGGCTCAGAATGAAACAGAGATAGAGGATCTGTGGACATTGCGAAAAAAAGGCGTTGGCTTATTAGGCAATAGAAAAGGCGATCGCAAACCTGTTCCTTTTATTGAGGATACCGCAGTACCTCCATCATGTTTTGTTAGTTATGTGCGAGAATTTCAAGCTTTATTGAGGGCTTATCAACTCGACTATGCGATGTTTGGTCATGTGGATGTAGGCTGCATCCATGTTCGACCTGCTTTGGATCTGAAAGGACCTCAAGATCAAGCCTTGATTCGAGAATTATCTGATCAGGTTGTGGCTTTAGTAAGAAAATATGGTGGGGTGATGTGGGGGGAACACGGCAAGGGATTTCGTAGTGAATATACCCCTGTTTTTTTTGGCGAGGAGTTGTATCAGGATTTGCGCCGCATCAAGGCAGCTTTTGACCCGGATAATCGCTTAAATCCTGGAAAAATTGTCACTCCTTTGGGTAGTGACTCTCAAGTGGTACGAGTTGAAGCACCATTGCGGGGACATTTTGATCAGCAAGTTGACCCAAAAGTGCGCTCTGAGTACGAAATGGCTTTTAACTGTAATGGCAATGGGGCTTGTTTTAACTTTAATACCGATCATATCATGTGTCCTTCTTATAAACAGACAAGCGATCGCATCCATTCTCCTAAAGGAAGAGCCAGTTTACTCAGGGAATGGTTACGGCAATTAGAATTAGTGGCAGAAGGCAGGAGGCAGGAGGCAGAAGGCAGGAGGCAGGAGGCAGGAGGCAGGAGGCAAGAGGCAGAAGGCAGAAGGCAAAGGCAGGAGGCAGGAGGCAGGAGGCAGTTGGATGAAAGTAGAAGGCAGTTGGATGAAAGTAGAAGGCAGTTGGATGAAAGTAGAAGGCAGTTGGATGAAAGTAGAAGGCAGTTGGATGAAAGTAGATTATTCCCAATTCCCAATTCCCAATTCCCAATTCCCAATTCCCAATTCCCTTCTTTCAGTTGGCCGGTTAAAATCGGAAATGCGATCGCTAAATTAAGGGGAGTTTATGACTATTCCCATGAAGTTTATCAAGGAATGCAGGGTTGTCTCTCTTGTAAAGCTTGTGGGAGTCAATGTCCCATTCATGTGGATATTCCCAGTTTAAAAGCCAAATTTCTTGAACTTTACTATACCCGCTACCCCAGACCAAACAGGGATTATTTGCTGGCTAGGATTGAAACCATTGCTAGTTGGCAATCTCGTCTACCGGTGCTGGTTAATGCCTTAATGCAGAATCCAGTAAGCAGCTGGTTGAACCAGCTGCTGTTCGGTTTAGTTGATGCACCAATGGTTAGTACCTTCACCCTCCAACAGGGATTAGCTGCTAGAGAAGCACCGATCTTTGACCTTAATAAATTATCAGCATTGAGTGCTGCCGAACGAGAAGCCAGTATCATTTTGCTTCAGGATGCCTTTACTAGTTTCTATGAATCACAACTCGTTTTGGATACCTATGATTGGCTCAATTATTTGGGATATACGGTATATGTAGCACCGTTTTTTCCCAGTGGTAAAACCTTACATGTACTAGGTTTCTTACAGCAATTTCAAACCCTTGCTCAGCACAATGCTCAGTATTTAACCACCTTAGGCAATTTGGGTATTCCCATCATTGGCATTGAGCCTAGCATTGTCCTCACTTATCGAGATGAGTATATCAAAATGGGCATCTTAAAAGAATTCTCCATGACAGTAGAGTTACTGCAAGAGTTCTTGGTAAGGCAATGCGATCACTTACCTCAAGCAACTACTTCTGCTCATTATTACTTATTAAGTCATTGTACCGAAAAAACCGCAGCTTTGGCATCTGCTAAACAATGGCAGCAAATTTTTCAAACCATGGGACTTTCTCTGACTCTGGTTGCCACTGGCTGCTGTGGTATGGCGGGGATGTACGGTCATGAAAAGGAGCATTATGCTTCATCTGAAGGAATTTATCGATTGAGTTGGAGGCGACATCTCCCATCAAACTCAGAAGAAAGACAGCATTTTTTAGCCACTGGTTATTCTTGTCGTTCCCAGGTGAAGCGATTCGATGGGTGGACTCCTTTACATCCATTGCAAGCTTTAGTTAGGGCTTGGGAGAATAAGTAAAAAGTAACAAGTAACAAGGAATGATATCATGTCCGCCTAAACAGTTATCATTTCCTTATAACTTACAACTTTCCTCCTTACCTTGGAACCCTCTGCCCTCTGCCTTATGCCTTGGTTATCCTTCATTGCTTTGTGTTCTTTGTGTCTTTGTGGTTCACTTAAACCCACTTGTTATTTGACTAATCCAACCGATATATTGGGTTGTTACTGCTTCAAATTTAGCCATCCTCAGCCAATGATCTACACTTCCAGCTGCATAAACTTTGGAATAAGGTTCTTGAAAGATTTTGCTCAGCCAACCAGCATGGCGAAGTCTTGGTTGATTGCCATCCAAAATAATCACTTGTCCCTGCGGTTTAAGTAGACGGAAACATTCTTGCAAAATTAACCCAGAAATTTTGGGTGGGGTTTCGTGTAATAAGAAAGAGGCTGTTATCAAATCAAAAGAAGCGTCCTCTAAACCCGTATCTTCCGCTAGTCCATGCTGCCATCGTATATTTAGTCCTGCTTGCTGTGCTTTCTTTTTGGCTACAACTAGCATATAGGGAGACAAATCCAATCCTATAACATCTGCTTGGTGAAAAGCCTGCTTTAACATTAATGTTGCCGAACCTGTGCCACAACCCAAATCCAGAATTCTTTCAGGTTGAGAGTTAATGGTCTTGATTAACTGTCGGCGAATCCACATTTCACTAGGTGGGAAAGCATATTTGGCAACAATGTCATAGGTTATGGGAGCGATATAATTAAGATAACCTCCTTCAATGCCATGAAAATTTGGCTGGCTGTAATAGGATGGATAAAGTAAGTCAGGTTGTCCGAAGCGATCGCTTTGTTGCTGCCAATCAATATCTTCGTAAAATCTTAGGGTTTCTTTACCCATGAGGATGGAAAATACTGACCTTAATAGATATTGTCCTAGTTGGTTTTTAGTAATGTTCACAACAACCTTGTCCTTAAGTTGATATTTTGAGCTTAAATTTGATGTTCAAGGCAACAGGCAACGGCTTATTATATCAAGTTAGGTAGGTTGGGTAGAGCTTTCTTCGAGACCCAACAGGGGAGGGAGCTGTGTTGGGTCTCGTTACCTCGACCCAACCTACATTTTTAGGTGTGCTGGATATCAAACGCGAGCAAGATGCTCGCACTACAAGATATAAATCGGTGGTTGAAATTTGCAAAGATTGATTGAGAAGCGATCGCACTGACGGTTGGTCATGTTACTTTGAGGAGCAATCGTATTTCTTCTGGAGGAGTAAATTATGAGTGACGCAGCCAGCTTTAATGGTGACATCAAAGTCGATGGAGTCGTTTCCGGTAAAAACCGCATCGGCGGTGATGCTGCTAGTATTCAAGGTTTGGGGACAGGTGGTAATGCAGGAGTTTTCGCCTTCAAGTACGACAAGGCGAACTTCGGTGACACTGAGCGAGCCATCCAGATTTGGAACTCTTCAGCCAACGTCTTTAAAACCTTTATCGTTGATCATCCATTAGATGTAGATAAATATATTGTCCACGCTACTCTCGAAGGACCAGAGGGAGCAGTCTACTATCGTGGCACATCCCAGCTTTGTGATGGCAAGGTAACGATTTCTCTCCCACCTTATTTTGAGGCATTCACTCGGAAGGAGCAAAGGACGATCATCTTGACTAACATCGATGGTTTTGATCGCATTGCGGTTCAGTCCATCGATGGTGAGAAGATCAAGGACGGTAAGTTTGTCGTTGTTTCCGATAATCCCCAATCCTCTCAACAATTTGACTGGGAAGTCAAGGCAGTCAGGGCTGATGGTCCTCAGCTACAGGCAGAACCCAATAAGCAGGATTTGCAAGTCGGAGGTTTTGGCCCCTATCGTTTTGAAATTAAGCAGTAGTAGAAGGCATAAGGCTAAGCTGTTATAGATTTAAATAGTGAATTAGTACTGACGTACCAGGTGTAAAAACGGAACCCAACAGACATATCCGTTGGGTTCTGTTAACCATAGCTAACCCAAGTTATGTCAGAGGAAGAATCGAAATATAATTTCCCAGGATATTCACAAATTACATAACCAACGAGAAATAGAGACCACTTGATTTTCCTCATTCAAGTTTGCCGCATTGGTAAGAGTATTATTCTCCAACTGATTCCAAATTTCAACTGCCATCTTTTTCTCAATAGCAGCACCTATAAAGAATATATGGGGTAAATGATTAACTTTGTAAAATGCCTCACGTATACGCTTGAGAGCAGTTCGTGCTGTTTTCCAATGCTCATCTGCACCAGCTGGATCTATGCCACCTTTGAGTTCACCAAGCGCGATATATGATTCAACCAAATTGCATTTGCTAGCTTGCAATTCTTTAGGAGAGAGGTTAAATAAACACATGTCTACATTATTTCCAACTACTGGAACAGTCAAGTTATAGATTAGTGTACGGTTTTTGCCTAAATTTTCCCAACTTATGCCACGTAGATACAGTTCGATGTCTGAATCATCAGTTGTCATCTCTACCCACTTCCTAGTTTTTGAATGTTGCCAGTAGTAATTTATACCAGCTATTGTCAGAGTTGAAATAATTGTGCGAGTAAGTTTCCTTTGTGCCAATACACCTCCCACATTTCGCATTGAACCACCAAGTTTATCACCACGAGTGAGCAGGAATCTAAAAACTAGCTCCTCTACAAATTTGTTACCTGCTGGTTCAAGGTAATTTTTAATCAAACCATTTATTGCTTCGGTCTTATCTTGTGATGTTAAATGCTTAAGGGATTTATCTGATAAACCTGAAGCAGTCAGTAGTCCTGAGGTAATACCTTCAATCTTTAATAATTCAGTAGGTAATCTAGCTTGATAAGCTGCTTCCTGGAGTACTCTTGCTTCTGCAACATAAGGAGTAGCACGTCGATTTTTTTCGAGTGCAAGAGCAACAAAACCTGCACGGGTAGCCTCGTAAGTTGTTACCAAATTTTCACTAGATTGAAGGTGGTTTCGATATGGTTGTGTTAACATCGCAATTCAATTGTTATCTACACTATTTTTCTCCATACATAGACACATTTTCTGAGGGACTCACGCCCATGATTCCCCATTTGTTGACTGCTGTTACCTTTATCACTTGGGAGCACAAGAATACTTTCGACGGAGAAACCTAATTTTTCAGCAAAGCTAGAGAGTATCAGGTCTACTGAAATACTAGCACCTGCATAACGAACATTATCATTAACCATAAATAACAACGCATTAGGTTTAAGAACACGAAAACATTCCTGAATCACACAAGCCATTTCGTAAAAGTATCCTCTGACCATTCTGGGAATACCGTTATTATTTAATGCTCTTTGTGTTTTTTGATTATCTAGATAGCTTAAGATTGCCTGTAATAGCTCCTGTTGCTCAGCAATAGTTATTGCTTTTTGCCAAAGGTGGTTAATTGTTAATAAGTCTTTGGGTCGATTTTCAACTGTACAACTCAGCATTTCTTGCCGAAGTTCTGCTAAATCCTTCTCATTTATACCCAGTAAGGCTAACTCTAGAGCATAGGTACGAGTGTAGTCATATCGATTACAGTAGGGTGGAGAAGTAATAATTGCGTCATATTCGGCTTCCGGTAGATTGGGCATAACCTGAAAGCACGAACCACGATAAAGGTTAATAGTACCTGGATCTTGTTTAAGAGGAAATAGTTCCATCTGTTGGCTCGATGGAGATAGATCATTGATGATTTCGTGAAGTTTCTGACAAATTGCTTCATCAAAATCTAGGATTTTGCCTTTGTTGAAAGACTTTTTCCCCTGTCCACGACCAGAACGATAATCCCATCGTAGATATTGTCCATCTTTTCGTGTATAGCTTACAGACTCCAAGACACAGAGCAAAACAAAATGTAGAACTGAGCGAACTTTACTATTTTCTTGCTCACACACTCCAAGATATTGCTCAATAGCATCTTTGTTGGCTCTTGAGTAGGCATTTTTCGTAATTCGTAATTCTGGGAGAACAATCTTATTTGCCAGTTTCCTCCAGATCTGAAACTCTAGCCATTCTTGAAGTCTGACCAAATCTTCATCGGTGAAATCAAAACCTAGAATTTGCTTAGTCGCAATTATTTGCTGACCTATAGGCAACAATTCAATCCCGTCAGCATCTACCCCTGCTTGACTAGTAGCAAACAAAGCAGTTCCACTACCAGCAAAAGGATCTAATATTTTACCCTTGACAATTCCATACTTGTCAAGTAAATACTCGACAAGAGAGGCGGAAAATGCTTCCTTGTACTTATACCATCTATAGCTGGGTCTAGTTTTATTAGCCTGAAAACTAACTAGAGAGCGAGTGAGAGAAGGTTGAAGTATAAACTTATCTTGAAAAAGACGAACTAGGTTCTGATCGAGACTTGTAATTGCTCCTAGAGGATGATTACTTTCTAAGTCAGATAGCGAATTTGGTATCACTTTACTCTTTAGAAACAAGGGAACAGGGAATTGGGAATTGGGAATTGGGAATTGGGAACTGGGAACTGGGAATAGAGAATGGGGAACTGGGAATAGGAAAGTTAACTCGTTTGGTTATCTTCTTTTTCGATATCAGTTTTATTTCTTAACTCCGTTAACGTAGCCTGTCTGAAGGACATACTCCGAACTCGCTCGCATTTGTAGCATCTCAGTATACAATTTTTCTAAACCAGTGATATTACAGCTAAGAGTGTAGCGTTCTAGAACCCTTGCTCTTGCCTTTTGTCCTAGTAAATCTGTCCACTCTTGATGATCATTTAATACTGGTAAGAGGGTATGAAGCTGGGAAGTCACTCGATGGGTATGGAGAACTACCCCGGCTCCTTTTTCTAATACTTCTCCATCAGCACCAGCATCAGTTGCCACACAGGCAACACCGCAAGCCATTGCTTCGAGTAAAGATAAAGATAATCCCTCTAATAGAGAGGGTAAAATAAAGACATCGGCAGACCGTAGAATATCAATGCGTCGCTGCTCATCGGCCTCAAATCCCCACCAAATGATTCCGTATTCGCTACCATAAAAAGGCATTAAAGATGTGGTGAGGGGACCATCACCGACAATGAGCAGTTTACTCTGCTCATCAAGATGGCACTGCTTCCAGGCTCGCAGTAGCGACTCGACATTCTTTTCTGTCGAAATACGACCTTGGTAAACAAACAGGCGTTGAGCCTTTAATTGTAGCTTGAGGTGAGAAGCACCGGGGGAATATTTCTGGGCATCAACCCCATTGGGAATTACCACAACCCTCTTTGGTGGAACCCCCAGTCGCACCAGGAAATTCCGCTGCAGATGAGAAAAGACGATTACCTGGTCATAATGGGCGAGAAAAGGCGCATATAACTGATAGGTAAATAGTGGAGTTCCAGATTTTAAGTTGCGTCGCTTGCCATCAAACGGTGGATGGAAAGTGGCTACTAGAGGGATATTGAGTTCTTCACAGATTTCTGGTAGCAGGAAATCTAAAGGAGATAAAGTCAGAGAAGCATGTACAATATCAGGTTTGAGTTGTTGGAGCGATCGCTTCAAGACTTTGCTTGCCGTCAGAGTGGGAATTGTGTAAATCTGAGATTTATAGATGCAAGGTAGGGACACTTCCTGGGAACCCCACCAATGCTCCGATTCAGCTTCCTCCTGGTCAAAATGGAGGAAACTAACCTGATAGCCCCTCTCTAGCAGAGCGTTGGTAACTTCTCTACCGTAAGTGACGTTACCACAGAAAGGGGATTTTTTTCCTAGCCAAGCAATATGCATTCAGATTGAATATCAACTAAGTAGATCGGCAATATTTAAAGTTAACTGGTGAAGGTCGTCATTTGTCATTGGTCATTTGTAAGGGTTTGATATGAGAAATATACCAGTTTAATCGACTTCCAATAATCGTAATTGCTGATAGACCTAAAAATACCGCCTGTAAACCAAACATAGTTTCCGCAACCCCTGCTAAGGCTAGAGGTAAGCTGAGGGCAATATTGATGGCATTGTTTTGTAACCCAAAGACTTTACCCCGCATCTCTTCTGGGGTTTCCTCTTGGATAGTAGTCTGCATGGGAATACCAACTAAAGCAGCAAAACTGCCTAAAAGTATCGTCATGACCACAGTCAGCCAGAGGTTATGAGTAAACAGTGCCATCGCTGCCAATGTCCCAGCCATACCCAAAGAACCAACTAAACTAAGTCTGGAGTGGGAAAAACGTTGACCCCAGTGTCCTAAGATGGCAGCACCAAAAGCCATACCGATACCACCAGCAGCCAGTAAAAAGCCGAACTGTGACGCCTTGATGACTGGGAGAATCTCTGCTAAACGCACGGTGATCACCGCTAAAGCAGCGAAAACGGAAAACAAGATAACCAGTTGTATCAAGGCATTGCGAACCCGCCGCTTGCGTTGGAGATATTGCACTCCATCCCAAATATCTGCCAAGACATGAGGTGTTTCCCCGTTAGGGATAGCTTTGTTTTCACTAGTTTTGAGCAGTAGCAGTAATAGTCCTGCGATTAAATAAGAACTTCCCACCAGTAATTCTTTACCAAAGTCCCACCCTGGACCTAGTTTAGAGAGCAACGCATCTGTGAGTCCTAACAGAGGTTCCCCGACAGCAAAGCCAATAATCAACGACGCCATCATCGTTGTAGTGTACAGAGAGTTAGCGGCAAGGAGGTGGTGATTCTTGACAATTAGGGGAATCGTCGCCTGTTCTGCCGGAGCAAAAAACTGTGTCAGTGTGGACACTAGAAAGGTGATCCCCAACAAAACATAAAAACCTACTGGCAAATTGTAGATGGGCATCCAGTCTCTGGTAAACCACAACAGTGTGGGAATTGCTAAAACCAGGACACCTCGCAGGAGATTGGTAGCCACCAACACCCTTTTTTTCGACCACCGATCCACAAACACACCAGCAACGGAGCCAAATAAGACAGCGGGAATGGTAAAAGCAATCATAATTGCCGATACCCAGCCACTAATGGTTTGATTCGCCGCTTGAAAGCGATTGGCAATTAGGGCAATCATCAGTACCAGATAAATCTTATCTGCTAGTTGAGAAAAGACTTGACCACTCCAGAGTGCTAAGAAGTTACGGTTTTTCAGAACTGGCACAAACCCTTGTCTTGAAGGTTTAGTCAAAACTTCATCGGTATCTAGTTGTAAATCCTTTAAATCCTTGTCTGGGAGTCCTTCTACTCCAGAGAAGCATGTCTCCTCCCAATCGAATGCCTGTTGTTCAGGAGGAGCATGGGTTGTTAGTTCAGAATCAGATAATCCCATTGTTTCTCTTCTATTGCTGAATCTAGATGAAGTTGACGTTTATTTTAAAAAAATTAAAATATATATATAAATATTACAGATTAAAGACATATAAACAACTTCTTGTTCCCAATTCCCAATTCCCAATTCCCAATTCCCAATTCCCAATTCCCAATTCCCAATTCCCAATTCCCCATTTCATCTCAGGGATAGACTATCCAAAAGACCTGCTGAGCGAATCGAGCGACCGAAGTGGTATTGAGCATATTCTCTTAAGATGCGCTCTAACTTAACCCAGGCTGACTTTACCGACTCCAAAGTCAAGGGATCTCCTGGCTGGTTAGGGAATACTTGAGTTAAGGGAGGTAACTCTGGTGCTGCTAGCTGTTGGAGTAGGGTCAATTCTAGGGCATCTAGCTGACTGTGAAGTTTTGGTGGAGACTGGTTCCCGAAGCTGACAGTACCCCCTGCATCAAAACTAAAACCAACTCGCCAATCAGGGTCGGAAAAATTAGGATTGAGGGATTGCTGGGTAACACAACAAATTTGCACCTGGGGGGCAATTCCTGCCAGAGCTAGCAGGTGAAAGATACCGTGGGACAATTGTGCTAGTACTAGGGAAATCTCTGACTGGTTACCGGTAAGATGAGGTAACTGCTCTAAACGCCGCAGATGTTCCTGAAGTAGCTCAAACAACTCCTCTTGGGGCTGCTCACTCAAGGCATGATAGAGAACTAATTCTGCCAAATACTGACTCGCAGCTAGTTTGGCTAAATCTTTACTCAGTCCGGGATAAGACTCTAGAGTTTCTGCTTGAGTAATTTTATCAAGCGATCGCCCCTTAGCCAACAACAGCTGATTGACGACAAACAAGCCGATCCTACCTCCCAATTTCGACTTTTGCTTGCGTGCCCCTGGTGCAACGGCCCTAATCAAACCATATTCCCGCGTCAAAATTGTGACTATTCTGTCTGCCTCACCCAGAGGTATACTTTTGAGATTAATTCCAGTGGCTTTGTAGGTTCTACTCATAGCGGAATTAGCTATTAGCTATTAGCTGTCAGCTGTCAGCTTTCTAGGTTACTATAAATTCCCAATTCCCAATTCCCAATTCTTAAATGCGTGTCAAAACCCCATGACGGGGAGCATTGCGAAGATCCTTCCAAGAAAACTGGCTGAGTTTGTACAAGGTAGATACCAGGGCCACTTTCTCATCTTTATTGCAGCTATCTAAGCCGTGGGTTTTATCGAGATATCGAAAAGAAAAAATGGGACATTCTACACATGAGTAATGAGTAATGAGTAATGAGTAATGAGCAGACGATAGTTGAGCTAAACCTGCCCCACCGACATCACCGGGGCGGGTTAGCATACAGTTTAGTCAATGTACTTACCGAATTGGTTAACCCGCCCCTACAGGTTAATAATTTAACATCATTCATCATTCCTTAATCAGGATATAATTAATTTACTGATTTTCATTCATTGTCGTGAAACTTTTTTCATCGGGACTGCCTTAGAGCCTGGTTTCTCAAGAATCTGCGATCGCTACTTTATGCTAGTAACCAATATCGAAATCCCCGAAGATCAAATTAAGCATTTCTGCCAACGCTGGAAAATAAGCGAATTTGCTCTGTTTGGTTCTGTATTGCGAGATGACTTTCGTTCTGACAGCGATATTGATACCTTAGTAACCTTTACCCCAGATGCTCATCACACGCTACTTGATTTAGTAGATATGGAGCGGGAATTGCCAGAAATATTTAGACGTGATGTGGATCTAATGAGTAAAAAAGGAGTTGAGCGTAGTCGAAACTATCTTCGTCCTAAGGCTATATTAAATTCTGCTGAGATAATTTATGTTGCACCGGGAGATTAATTATCTTCTCGATACAGCGGATTCTGCTCTAATGAGGTACACCATTGTTTCTCAAGAATCTGGAGATAACAGGATTGATTGGAAAAATGCGATTAGCACTTCCCAGACATCATTTTGTGCTATTATTTATAATGGGAAAGGGTGTGCGCCTATATATAAAGTACTTTTTTTGATATAGAAAAAGCGATAAGGTAAGTTTGTGCTGTAAAAAAGTACAGTAAAAAAAGTCCCCCTTCTTAAGCTATGCGTTATACCAAATCCGGGTTAACCACCCCCGTTTTGGGAAAACCGCGAAACTTGCTCTGAGACGTTGCATGCAACGTCTCTACAGTGTGGGATATAACGGGGGTATATATGCCGGATTTGGTATTAGGCACAAGTCTGTTTAATCCTTATATACCAGTCGTTACCATGAACGGTTGCAATTTGGGTTTCTCAAGATAAGAATCTTTTTAAGGATATCGAGAATGAGTGAATGTAGAATTGGGAATTAGGAACAATCTTCTGTATATTTGTAGGGGCGGCTGAGGAGAAAATCTTATCGCATTTCACGATAACTTTGGAACTCGCACCCGCCCTAGCGATAACCTCGCGATTAGTTACGTTAACCCTTATGATACTGACAGGGTAGGAAATGATACCAATATTCGGGTAAAATTCCTAGATTGCGCTTGCATGGGTTTAATCGGAAGGATATCGACAGGGCGGGAAATGATCCCAATATTTGGGTTAAATGGTCTAGATTGTCCCATTACCTGCCCCTACAAGATGTGTGATACAGCAGTTTTCGCTGTTATGTGGTACACCTTTATCCCCCCAACCCCCCTTAGAAAGGGGGGCAGTAAAAGTCCCCCGTGGAACCAAAAGCGTAGCATCCTCTGGCTTCCCCCTTTCAAAGGGG
>JAAHGR010000359.1 GCA_010672425.1 Symploca sp. SIO2E6 | reverse complement strand
GGTGCTGTCTCCAGAAGTTGCTCGATAGTAGTCTCTTGACGACTGAGATGATATAGTGCCATATGAACCAAGGCAGGATGACCCCCCACTAGAGCCATCAACTGCTGGGCATTTTGAGGCTCACTCCAGTCTAGGTGATAACGCTGGGCTAACTTTTGCACTTGTTCGAGGGTAAAGCTACCTAATTCTATGGGTAGTCCAACATTAAAGGGAGACTGTTTTAATTGCAGAGGCACATAAATTTCCGTGGAATGAACCACAATCAACCGTAGCTTTTGCCAAAGACGGTGTCTCTTGGCTTCCTCATACCAGGAACGAAATAAGGGCAACACCTCTTTTGCCACCTGAGGATGTTCAAAAATATAGTTGACTTCATCCAAAGCCAAAACCAAGGGAGCCTTGATTTGTTCTAAGAGATAGCCGTGGAAATAGAGGGTACAGCTAATTTTGCTACCAATATCTTCATCCCAATAGTCATCTAACCTCGGTTCAAGTTGCAACTTACGAGTAACGCTAGCACACAACCAGCGCAAAAACCGATTCAAATCATCCAAAATCACCTCATCAATTTGCTCGAGGTTGAGACTAATAGTATGGTAGCCTTGGCGGCTAGCATAATCCAGTGCCCTCAACATCAAAGAGGTTTTACCCATTTCCCTAGGTGCTTTAATCCGCACCAACGCACCGGGTTTCCTAATTTCTTCGTCAACTTGCCCCTCAAAGGGAACACGCTCTAGGTAGAAAGGAGAGCCCAGGGGAATAGAACCAGAGGGGTAACCGGGTAAATCGCTGGATGTAGCATCTTGAACTCCGACGGCACTAATTTCTGAGGGAGCAGGATGTAGCTTGAGTTCTTGATGTACCCAGTCTAAATCGAAGATAGCTGCGTAGATGGGGTTGGCGACTACCAAATTATTGTCCTGGTTTGGAACTACCAATCCAGACAGCTGTAATTCCAGATGAGTGGGATGGTCTTGTCCAGGTATTTGCCCCTGTTGCAGAATCTCCTGATATAGTTGCAGCAATGCCTCACTACGGCAAAGGCGATCGCGAATCATGGTAAAGTGCTCTAGTTGCTCCTGAGCCTCCCAATTCTGAATTATTTGGGTTTGCACGAGCTGCTCGACCCATAGCCTTTCGTTACCTGCTTTGGGAGATCCAACTTGGGGATGATGACAATTATTGAGGACTAACCAACAAAGCTTCTGCATTAGTAAGGGATGTCCTTTTGTCCAATGCCACACTTCCTGCAAAACCGTCTGAGGATTGTCAACTTTCCCCTGCAATCCCTCTAGCAGAGGACTACTTTTCTGTAGTTGGAACCCAGAGAGAGCGATCACTCGACTAATATCAAAGGGGGTCGGATAGTCTGGCTCTCGAATCAAATCTGCGGGTGTTGCTACGCCAAATAGGGCAAATGACAGTCTTCTGTAAGCTGGGTGACGCACTCGGCTATCATAACAGTGACGCATCAGAGCCAAAAACTCATCCGTTGAGAAACTCAAACCCAAAACCGCATCAATCTGATCGATCAAGATCACAATTGGTTCTGGGATTTGGGTGAGTAATACCTCCTCAATAAACTCTCTCAACCGTTGCACAGGGGAGAGATGATTGCGCTTTTTTAACCAATTGCGCCGATTAAGTTGTAGTTCAAAACCACTTACCAACTCCTGAATTATGCCACCATACCATTGAGAGGCAGTAATTTGTGAAGTACCAATCCCGCATAGGGCAATCTCAGCACAGGCAACTCCTTGAGCCTGCAACTTAGCCATCGTTTGGTTCTGTAAACTGGACTTCCCCATCTGCGGCGCATTGAATATATAGCAGTATTCCCCAGCTAGCAGTGCTTCATAGAGTTCGGTGTCAGCTTGCCGCACCACATAGGTAGAAGCATCAGGAGAGAGGCTTCCACCTAGTTGATATTGATACGTACTGCTGAATTCAAAGCTCATCTAAGATTTTCCAGGTGTTGATTGAAGGCAGGAGGCTCCGAGGCAGGAAGCAGAAGGCAGAAATTTCAATTCTCCATTCGACCTTCTCCATTCCCCATTCCCCATTTCCCATTCCCAACTTAAAAGTCAGAAGGCTGACAGCTAAAAGCTAAACGCTTATCTGAGTTTAACTGAATTTAACTCAATTAAACTCAATCGACTGAATTGAACTCAATTTTTAGAGTCCTGATTTTGCCCCAACTCATAAGTTCAGAAGAAGTTCATACTTATGAGAGATTGCAAACCCCAAAAATCCGACAAGTCACTCAATAAGAAGGATGCTAAGCATGATCAAAACTGTGGAAACGACGCTAAATCAACACTTACAGTCATTACCTGCTGTTTCTGTCTCCATCCGGAGTAATCAAACCTACGTCAATATCGCCACAGTTCGCCATTACTCGGACGGAACCATAATCCAATCCCTACAAATTATCAACAAACCTGAGTTAGATGTAACTAAATCAACCAGGCTTTTGCCTGGTAAGGCTCCAGAGCAAAAGCATAAGGCACAAGGAAAGAGTCCTTTATCCTTTTTCAAAGCAGGATTACCTGTAGAAAACTTTTGCACTGTACCCTCTCCCTTCTGCCCTCTTTTCTCTACATTCCGCTTTCTTTTAAAATGAATAACCCAATAAATACTAGCATTGACTCCAAAGCTGTAGACCTTCGCGGGCACCATATCACCTTCTGGAAGTTATGGCAAGAGTATTGGGATTATCTTTACTACCGCTGTTTAAGGTGGATGAATGGCAACAAGCCAAATGCTGACGAAGCCATCAGTCGGGCAACTCTTCAAGCCTGGAATAAGTGGTTAGACTATTCCGAGACTATTACCAATCCCAAGGCTTGGCTTACCCAATTAACCCATAACATTTGCATGGATATGCATCGCGAAGGGAACTGGTGTGGACAAAGGGTTGAAAGTTTGGAAAGCATCCAAGGTACTGACTATGAGGTAGTCCCTGGAACTACTGAATCTCTTGAATTGGCTCTGCTCGAACATGAAATGCTGGCTTACCTCCGTCAGGTAATTAATACTCTATCTCCCACACTACGAGAACCGCTGCTTCTGCATTACTACCACGAGAAAACTACTAGGGAGATTGCTCATCAACTGAACCTTTCCGAAGACAGTGTTTGGAAACGCTTGGAACGAGGGCGCGCCATCTTAAAGGAACAGTTGGCTCAGTATCTATCAGGAATGGGCAATTCTCTCCAACTATTACATTGGATACCACTAGCGCCAGAAAGCCAAGATCTTCCTACTTTGCCAGTATCAATAACCCTAGAAAATTTTGTCGAGCCAATCAATTATCAGGTAACTGCTACATGTCTACAAACACTGCCACACGCTTGGTACACATCACTCACGCCTCTGGGGTGGAGCTAAGTACTTATCTAGTTTTCGACCGCGAACTGTCAAGAATCAACCAAAAACTGAAAACTTTAAGGAGGTATTTACAGCAGTATACATCAGGCTGGAAAAAGCGTGTAGAATTTGCTGACTTATTATACCTAAAAGGTAATTTTCAGGAGGCTATTAAGGAGTATCGCCTGGTGCTGAAGCGACAGCCACAATTAATGGGTATACGACTGAAATTAGGGAAGCTCTTGCAGCTAATGGGTAGGGAACAAGAGGCTATTGAAGTCTATAAGGATGCCCTATTGGTGACGACAAAAAAAGACGTAAAATATTATATTAGTGGAGCGATTGCTAGTTGTCAAGGCGACAAGTTGGAAGCAATCTGGGCGTTTGAGTCAGCGACTTCCTTAGAACCTCGACAGGCAGCTCACTGGCTGGCGTTGGGACAGATGCAGATGGAATTAGAGAATGGGGTTGCAGCTGGGCGAGCCTTTGATAGAATTTTGTCCCTCAATCCAGATGATATTGTTGCTTTAATTGCCAGTTATGATGCGCTGATAGCGGTGGGGAATTTAGGAAAAGCCAGAAAACGCTTGAGTCGTGCCCAAAAATTAGCTCCTGATGATTACCAAGTACTCAAACGAGTGGTAGAATACCGCTGTAGGATGCAATTAGTTTGGGAGGAACCGGGCAAGCAGACCTTACAGCTGATTAATGCTGCCCTAAAATTGGCTCCTGATACGGCAGATACCCAAAAATTGCTGTCTGATTATTACTTGGCCCGAGGAGAGTGGGAGCAAGGGGTAGAGGTATTGCAGCAGTTTACTGAGCAGCATCCCAACCATCCTAATGGCTGGTAC
Source organism: Symploca sp. SIO2E6 (assembly GCA_010672425.1). Taxonomy (GTDB): domain Bacteria; phylum Cyanobacteriota; class Cyanobacteriia; order Cyanobacteriales; family Coleofasciculaceae; genus Caldora. The sequence goes on along the minus strand of JAAHGR010000359.1, from coordinate 3,660 downwards.
TATTATGGATGCAGTTTGTTTGGAATAGGTGAGAGTCAGAAGGCAGGTGTGGCGATACTGAATGCTTATCGGCTCTACCCCAACGATTGTGAAATTTATCGATTATTATCTGAAATTTTGCCAGCAGCGGGAAGATTGGAGGATTTACGTCCTCTGTTAGCAGAGATGCTGGCACGTTTTCCTGAATGCTGGAGTATGTGGGCAACGGCAGGACGAATGCTGGTGGAACAGTTTAAGGAGATGGAGAGGGGGTGTGATGTTTCTCTTCAGGGAACCCAACTTCAGCCTCGGTTACCTGATGCTTGGTTTCGGCATGGACGGGTGTTAGCGCTGGCTGGGAAACACCAGAAAGCAGTAGAAGCACTCGAGCAAGGATGGCAGTACTTGGAAGAAGAATGGATATCTTTGTCTGTACCGGCAGCAGTGTGGCTCTTGGAGAGTTATCGAGTACTAGGGAATACCGCAGCTAGTCGCAAATGGTTGGCAGAGGCTAAGGTGCGATCGCAACAACTGCTAGAATTCGATCCAGCTACAGCTTATTACTGGCAAAGGAGAGCGTTGGAAGGGTATTAGTCATTTGTTGTTAGTCATTGATCATTGGGATCAATAGCTAATGACTATTGCGATGAGCTAGCTTGATCACGGCTCCTGAGGCATCTGAGCGATAAATCCACTGGTTGTGCTCATGAGCAACAGTGACTTGCCAACCGGAGACTCGCCTCCGAGTGCAAACAACTCCAGAATCACTCAATTCCAAGCAATTATCTGACCAAGTTTGCTTTTGGACATTGATAATGCGCAGAGCAGAAGTTGGCAATTTCAGATCCTGTGAAGCCTGTTGCAAGACGGGATTAACTATTGGTGCGGATAAGGTACTGCTAGTCTGAGAAGTAGGATAAGTTCCTGGTGGTTGGTTTGATGGTGTTTGAATGACACTGAAGTGTAAGATAGCGGTAAACGCTAGTGCCTGAACAATCAGAGGTAACTGGATTGCTTGTTTCTCATTCATCCTGCTAGCAGGACTCGTATTGCTGATGTCTTCCATCACAAATGGGTGCTTAAAGAAAGAGAGTATACTAATTGAGCGATAAAAACACCCCAAGATTCAATGGCTCGGAAATCTTGTCAGTTTCTCCCAAGAACCAAAACTTTCATTGTAAAACTAAAACTACTTATTAAGTATAAAGTATTTTCAAGAAATAAAACACCCTACAACAAAGAATGATAATCATTACCATAAGCAAAGAGGGGGTAACTGATGGCTGCCCCTTCTTTAACTCTTTTAAGGCTCTTCCCACACCCCAAACCCTATAACCATCTCCTTTTTCTCTAACTAAACCTCTTCTTGATAGTCATTGCGACACATGCTCAAAATACGGTGATCATTATCACTAACCTCACTAATCTGTTTATATCCTTCTAGTCCGACTGTATGAGGATAGGTAAGGGAATCGTAGCTATTCTCCAAGTTTAGTTGACCACCAGCTGTAGCAATGGGAGAAGACTGTTTACGGGCAATTACGTGAGAAATAGCCGTTTGGTCATAAGGATTGACAACGATCAAATTGAGGTGATTTGAATCCAATGTGCCATGGAAACAACTGAATTCGGAACTCGGCATATATAAAGCACCAACTACCTTGCCTTGATTGGCTTCAAAAACTAGATATTCCTGACCAATCTGCTCCGGTTTTGAGGACTGACCATAGAGGTAAGTGCCATTAGGGAGCAAGGTATTTTCAAAGGTATCTTCAATTGCGGCTTGCTCCATGCTCGCTTCTGGTAAATCCTGTGCTGGGGAGTTTGGCTTGGTTTCTAATTCCTCTGTAGCAACCTCTGGCGCTGGTTCTTGGTGGACAAATGCTTTTTCCTTGGTAGGAGTATCTAGTTCATCGGTCAAGAAACCGGGTTTCTTGGGGGAAAATGCTGGTATTTCGTTGTCGTTCCCACGAGAAACCCAGTTTCTAAGAATACTGGACTGACTCTCTAGGACCTCTGGTTGGGTGATGCTTGCTTCAACTTCTTCCTGAGGAATCTCCTCTGCTGGTAATTCCTTAGTCTTGGTTGACTCTGGCAAACTGGCTACCCCTTCACTCAAGTTAACAGACAATGATGGTGCAAATCCAAATGGCATCGACCTGGCAGTGGAATCCTTCCTTGCCTCTAGTGGCTGAAAATCGATCATTTCCAGGGTTGATGCATTCGTTGCCAATCCTACTGTTACGAGTAACCCCATCAAACCAATTAATCTTTTCATCGCAATGATTACCCCCTTTTTTTTGTTTTCTTACTAAACAGATGTAATATCGAAGGATGCTTTTATTTGACCTCCCAAGACCGGCTCATTAACCGTCACACTTAGGACTCTGACTTTTGTCAAGTCAGATATAGAATGTAATGAGTCCCTTGTTGATCAACTTAACAAGGAAGCTCCAAGAGGTAATTCCCCTGATGAGCTGAGTGCTGGCTCGCCCAAATAGTTAGTTTGTCAGTAAGAGCTTCAACTTTTTATCCAATGGATAGCTTCAACAGCAGAAGTTAAGATTTAGCAAAACCTTTACAAATCTTCAAAAAATCCCTCACTCATTGGAGTCTTTTACAAAACTACAAACGCTTACTAAAATGGGAGTAGTAGCAATTAACTGCTACTACTCCCATTTTATAGGTAATTGGTACTTAATTAACCCGCGCTAGCTGGCTATATATTCCCTGACATTTCGATGGCGACGTCTTAGCTGACCCAAAGCTTGGTGTTCTAACTGGCGCACCCTCTCGCGACTGAGGTTAAGCAGCTGACCTACTTTTGCCAGAGATAGCTCATTGCCATCTTCTAACCCAAAGCGCAGCGCGAGAACTTCTCTTTGCTGGGGAGTTAGTTCAGCTAGAAGGTTATGGAGATCTTGCCGTAGGGACTCCTGAGTAGTGTAATTGATAGGAGTTGGACCACTATCCTCTAGGAGATCAGAAAGCTCAGTGTCTTGATTCTCTCCAACCCGAACATCAAGAGAGATCGGTTGACGAGCCATGCTCAAAAATTCCCGCACCTGAGTGGCATCTAGATCCAACTCCTTCCCAATCTCTGCGGGTTTGGGGTTGCGACCTAATTTCTGAGATAGTTCCCGTTGGACTTTCTTGATTTTATTGAGCTTTTCAGTGATATGGATTGGTAGTCGAATGGTACGCGCCTGCTGAGCAATCGCACGGGTAATTGCTTGGCGAATCCACCAGTAGGCATAGGTTGAAAACTTATAACCCCGCGTTGGATCGAATTTCTCAACCCCTCGTTCTAAACCTAAAGTACCTTCCTGAATTAAGTCCAGAAACTCCATATTGCGCTTCTGGTATTTTTTTGCGATCGCAACTACAAGGCGTAGATTGGCTTCGATCATCCTGCGCTTTGACTTTTCACCCTCCTTTAAGATTTTTTTCAGGTTAGCTTCGGTTATATTCTGATGGGAAGCCAACTCTTTTGTCGTTGGTTCGCGTTCTAGTTTTTCTGCCAAGGAGACTTTGGCTTCTAAAAGCTCCATCATTTGCTGCACTTGCTTACCATAAACTATCTCCTGTTCATGGCTCAGCAATGGAACCCGACCGATTTCGTGCAGATAAGAGCGAACCATATCTGCTGATAAGGTGGGATTAACCTTCTTCTGACTGGTC
>JAAHGR010000358.1 GCA_010672425.1 Symploca sp. SIO2E6 | reverse complement strand
CAGCTGCTAGCAGATCATGTTTTACTTCTGCCCTTACCTGGGGAAATACACTTTCCAATGCTTCCTGGATCATACTTATAGGTGTTTCACTCGAACAACCAGCACCATAAAAATGAATCGAGGCTATAGGTTGTGTAGCAACAACTGGCAAAATTTCCTCTTCTAAAACAGTAATTAGAGATTTCTGGGTGTGGAAATAAGGATTTAAGCCAATGGTACGGATCGTTGTTTTAGCCTCACCATCGGCAACAAGAACCCAGTTGGTTTTAGTAGATCCACTATCAGCGATTAATTTCATTTGTTGTTGGTTGTTGGTTGTTGGTTGTTGGTTGTTGGTTGTTTGGGAATTGGGAATTGGGAATTGGGAATTGGGAATTGGGAATTGGGAATGGAGAATAGAGAATGGGCTCAAGTTGCAGGTCTCAAAAAAAAATTATAAACTACTAGGATATTTTCTTCAAAATTCATTACTCATTACTTGTTACTTGTTACTTGTTACTCATTACTCATTACTCATTACTCATTACTCATTACTCATTACTCAACAACTTACGCTCATCCATCGCGGCTGACAGGCGTGCTGCTTCTGCTACCTTGAGAGCATACAGACTCTCGGCTGGAGATACATACAAAGGCGTACCTTCGGTTAAGTGATCTAATACCATATTTGTGTCTTGTACAAATAAACCACGCTTGCCTGCTACTGCAATTGGTGTTCTTTCTTCTCCTCGAATCAGAGTTCCTTGCTGGCCCTCAAAGAGTAAAGTACCTTCTTCTCCATGAACCTCAAAGTTCCGTAACGCCTGCCAGAAACGATTGCCTTTGCCATAGGTAACTTCTGCAATCAGACTATTACTAAAGCGCAGTTGTGCAGTACATAAACAAGCACTGTAGTAATCTGCTAAATCCCAAAACCTAGACTGACAACTCACAGAAGTTACATCACCAAACAAGTTAGTAAAGCGGTGGATGTGAGGGAGAGCCGCATTGAAGGGAAAACCAAATAGTTCTGGATGGTAACTCCACCGTTGCGGTGCAGGGTGCTTGGGTACAATAGTCACGTAACGGGCATAAAAGGGATTACCAATCTTGGGTAAGGATTGCCGTAGTGCTTGGTGCAAACCCCCTAACAGTTCAATATGTTCTACATGAAGGAGTTTATTAGTGGCATGGGCAAGGGCAATCAACGACTCCGCTTCTGTGGGGTCTAGGGAAATAGGATATTCAACCACTACATGCTTCCCTGATTCGAGGGTAGCACGGGCGATCGCACCATGATCCCGGTTAATGGTACAAATAAAGACTAAATCTATCTCAGGATGCTCCACCACCTGTTGCCAGGAATCTACTGCTAAGGTGTTGTGGGTTTGAGCAAACTCTTGGGTTTTGCTTGGCGTGTGGCCACTAATAGCGATTAAATCAGAACGGGAATCTGCCTGCAAGGTCAGAGCTCGTTGATTCGCTGCATAGCCAGTACCGATAATACCAGTTTTGATTGTCATTTGTTGTTTGTTGTTTGTTGTTTGTTATTAGTTGTTTGTTATTACTCATTACTTATTACTTATTACTCATTACTCATTACTCATTACTTATTACTCATTACTTATTACTCATTTTAGACTTAATCAAAGTAGTCAGAGCATCAAGCAAACCTAGGCTATAAAACAGACCACGGCTGACGATTTTTAAGGGGGAACGGCTTTTGTTGCAAGGAGGGTTGCCTAAAACGTGGCAATCAAATAAACGACTAAATAAGCGTAACTGCTCAGAGAAAGTCAGGTTTTTTAACCCCATTAGGAAGTGATTATGGTAGAAAGTCAGTTGGTATTGTAGCGATCGCGTACTAATATCATGGCAGCCTCCAGTTTCTTCCCCTAAATGTACCAGATGAGCATCAGGGTCGTACCATATCTGGTAACCGGTGCTGCGCAATCGTAGACAGAAGTCGGATTCCTCTCGCACAGCGCTTCCCCGAAACCTTTCATCAAATTGTAAGCCATATTTGGTAAAAATTTCCCGACGGAAGGACATATTACAACCCCTGGCGGAAATCACCTGCTGAGGTTTGACTGTGTGCACTAAGTCTAGGTAATACCAGGCAATCCCAGGGTCCATCGCTTCCGATGGCAAATCCTCAATGGTTAATGGTGCATCTCCTTGGTTTGCTTGCTGAGAATCTTGCAATTTCATCCGGTCAAAAACTCGTCCTGCAACTGCTCCAACTTCGCTGCGTTGGTAGTTACGAGCATGAGCTCTTAGATATTCTACAGGAATTTTGACATCATCATCGATAAACAGAATAATTTCTCCTGAGGCTTTTCTGACCCCATAATTCCGTGCCCCAGGCAAACTTGCCCACTCAACCCGAAACCAGCTAATCTTACCCTGAGCCGCTAGCTGTTCTAAACAGGCTTGGGTTTCGGGTTCGTGGTTCAGAGTTTGATCTACCACCAATACCTCAAAGGTAGGATAGTCTTGTTGCAGTAAGTCTTCAAGGGTATCCTGTAAAGGTTCTTCCCGTTGGTAAGTAGGGATAATTACTGAAATCAGCGGCCAGTTTAGCATAGTTTACTCTACCTAAATTCTAAATTCTAAATTCTAAATTCTAAATTCCAAACTACCGTGAGGCTTTAGCCGCTGCTCGCTTTCTCGCTGCTTTGGCCTTTTGTTTCTTGTTAGATTCTATTTCCAAGCTAGCTCTTAATTTCTCCTGTTCCTGCTTGTCTATTTCTGGTAACTTGAGAATAACACCTGCGAAAAACCAGTAGTATACTGCTACTGGGTCTGTATCCAGAGGATACCAGTAGGGAAAGTAACTGATAAACAAGATAAAAACCCAAAAACAGGCTCCTATGCTCCGTAAACTTTTGTCCCGCACTGAACGATATTCCTGGAAAGTGAGCATAGTTAAGCGAGTACATAATGCCAAAAATCCTAACAGACCAAAGTAACCGATTTCATAGATCAGCTTGGGGTGAAAAGTTTCTACTAGCTTAGTTCTACCAAAGGCGCGGGTAGAATTAGTGGCTCGTCCTAAACCTTTCCCGAAAATTCCCGGTCGTTCGTTGATTGCCCACTGAAATTGATGCTCAATAAAGGCAGTGGGGGGTGAAGCTTCCCAACGTCCAACAAAACTGTCGTACCTCTCCTGAAGAATGCCGGGATTATTGGCAACTACAATGCTCATTACCAATGCCATTCCTACCCCAATCGGGATAAATCGCTTGAGATTGGCTATCTGACCAGTGAGAATCAACAAAATTATAATTAAAACTGGTACTAAGGCCAGAGCAATTCTTTGACCAGAAATTGCTGCATTGACCAAGATTAAAGCCATACCACCTAAGCCAGCAAGCCGCCAAAATAAAGAAGAATCGCAAAAAGCACTAACAAAAGTTAAAGCGCCATTGGCAATTAGGAACCAAGCCCAGTGCCAAGGAGAGACAAAGGTTCCCGGCAAACGGATCACTCCCTGGGAGGGACTGTAAAGTAGAGAACCACCAACTAAACATTTAGCATCTAGGGTGGCTTTAAATAAAGCTTCTCCTGTGAGATGATCAGTACCAGCACACCTACCACTGGTGAGCATTGAGTACTGTAATAAGCCGAGAACACAACAAGCGATCGCTAGTACTAGATGGAGACGAGAGCAAAAGAGTAACTGCTTTTTCCCCTCAATCAGATAATAGCCGCAAAAGATCAGGGGAACATAGCCTAGTAAAACTTTGAGACCTAAAATTCCCTGCACAAAAGGCTGTCCTGGTTGCTTGGGAGACAGTTGCAAGGAACCGTTGCCAAGTAGTAGCGTAATCAGGGACAGTCCTAGCACAATACCTATAACAGGCATTAAATTTTTGGGAATTAAGATTGGTTTTCCTTGTTTGCGGCATTCCATTACTAACCCAAGGAGAGCAGGAAGATAAAAAACATCTTTAGCAAGCTGGAATAAAGCATTGCCACCACCTACCCAATAGGTAACAGTACCACTGAAGGGAAGATAGACGAGAAAAGCCCATAGTGCTGGCCGAGGATAGTTGTAGGATAAAACTAAACAAGGGACTCCTAAGGCAATAACCATCGCAACTTTGGGTTCAGCCATGAGTCCTACAGGTACACCCACAGCTACAGCAAAGAAGACACAGAAAGCTGTTAAACCAAACAGTTTTTGGCGAGCCTCCCTTGCTTTTCGCTTTTGGAGCGAGCGCTCTTTTCGACTCAGGACAGGAGTTTCAGATTGATTCTGTTGTTTGGCTTTCTGCTTTGATTTTGATTTTGACTTTAAGCGTGGCATGAAGGCAATTTTTCAATTTCCCATTTTCAATTCTCAATTCCCAATTCTCAATTCTCCTCGGTTACCTCCTGAATCTGAGTCTCTGTCAAATACTTGACTAGAGTCAAGTTAAAGGGCTCTTCACTAACTGCTTTAACATAGGAATCACTCAAGTAGGGGGCATATTCCGGCTGATTAGCAATGTAGGTCTTAAAAAAAGCCGTACTCAAAGCATTCAGATAAGGAAAAGCGAGCATTGGATCTGGACCAATCAATTCTGGGGGAATATCAAATGCTCCTTGATTTTGTGCTCCTAGGAAAGAAAAGTGAGTACCCTTTTCCATAACGGCCAAATACTTGTTGGGAGTGGTGAGCCAGAGGAAGGGGTAAAGTTGTTCTGGTAGTGGTGGCGCAAATATATCTTGAGTACTAGAAATCATCATCAAGGGAACTTGAATTTGCGCCATTCCTTCTCTACCAAAAATAGCGCTACTTACGGGATTGATGGCCATCACTGCTTTCACCCGTTCATCTCGGAAATTGGTAGTTGTTCTCGGTAAATCCAGTCCTTGACACTGGAGTAGCAGGGATAAATTTAAAGATATGTCCGCTTCGGCTTGAGCACATTCAGTAGTAAGGTTAGCAAAATCAAGAGTTGCTCCCCCAGCAGCTAAAGCAGTATAGCCTCCCAGAGATTGACCAATCACTCCCACTGACTGGAGATTGAGTTTTCCGAACCGATTGGGTTCAGATTGAGCTTTGGCGGAGAGTTCATCCAGTAAATACTTGATATCTAGGGGTCGGTTGATTAAGATTTCTGGTTTTGGAGGCTCACCGAAACCAGCAAAGAGCCGATTAACCCTCTGGGTATTTGAACCAGGATGCTCTAGTACTGCTACTCCAAAACCGTGAGAAGCTAGATGTTGTGCTAGATAAGCAAAAGTCTGACGGCTGGAAGCTAAGCCGTGGGAAATAATCACCAACTGGGTTAATTCTGCTGTGTTCCCTTGTTTCTCCAGACTCGTGGGTAAGTAGATGTCGAAGGGAACCGGTTCTTCCCGTGTCGGGTTGATTAAAGTAAAGCTAGCCTTGCGCCATTTTTCCGAGCCTGTGAGACGTAAATCTGGTAGGGTGGAGACATCAACAGGTGGCTCAGCCGCTGCTTCAGTCATTGCCTGCTCTTCAATTTTTTCTAAGATTAAACTCCCTTCTTCAAAGGCGATGAATAGCTGGTCAATTAATTGACTAATCGGTTCTAAGTCAAGTCGGATAGTCTCTAGAGGAAACTGGCGCAGGAAATTGACAATGGTTAAGCCTTCTGGAGAAGCAGCAGCCTGGTTTAAAGAGGCTCGCAAAGCATAGAAGCCGTTGCGCTGGAAATCTGCTTTGATGACCTCACCCAACTTCTTGAGAAGGAGCTCTCCTGTGGTTGAGTGAGTAAACCTATAGATGATGGCAGGATTAGCATCAAAGCGCCGGTTCAGCAGAGTCCGCAGTCTTTCTAGTTGTTCTGGTGTAACACGGTCAGCGTAAAAAGCGAATTTATTGGTAATTCTACCTTCTTTGGCGAAGATTTCTAAATCTTCAATGGCAATGTAAAACTCCCCAAAGGGAGCATACCAAAAAGCAATCTGCTCGGCTCCCAAGGCAGGAGTAGCGCTAAAAGTGGCTAAGATGCCTAAGCCGAGAGAGAAAGCTAGTCGAGAGCACCAACGAGAAAAGCGTCCTCTGTTTTGCTTAAGCTTTTGAGCTTTTATTGGTAGTGGAGACGGGGTGAGTGAAATATGAGGTGGGATTTCCATTCTCCGCGTCTGTGCGTCCCCGCATCTGTGCGTCTGCTGACTTGTTTCCCCACCCCTTTTTTCGCTCACCCGTGGAAACGTCAGGGGGGTAAGGTTTATCTTTGGGGTACTTACTCTGAGCATTTGCTATTAGCGATCGCCTACAGCATTAGCATAGCTGATAGCTGATAGCTAAGTTATATCATGTTCGGTTGAGCACTTACACTTTGGTGGCAATAAGGCTCGAAGGCTCCAACCCACCCCTAACCCCTCCAAGGAGGGGAACAGGAGTAATCATGGCTTCCACACTTATGGATCAAAACCTATGTAGGGGCGGGTTCACCCGAAAGGAAGGCAACCACACGATAATTGAGCTAAACCCGCCCCAAAAGTATCACCGGGGTTGGTTTACCAGATTGATTTGTCAATGTGCTTGCTGGATTAGTGAATCCACCCCCTTCAGTTTTGGGAAGATTGATCTGATTGTTGTTGAAGTTGTTGGACTTGTTCAACGGATAAGCCTGTCCCCTCAGCTACTAGCTCAATGGATGAACCAAGCTCTAAAAGCTTGAGTGCGATTTCTAGCTGTTTCTCTTTACCACCTTTTTGGTAACTTTCAGCACTCACTTCCTGATAAAATCTAGTTTGTTTCCATTCTGTAAGTCCAAACATGATTGAGAATTGAGACTCAATAAGTAGTTGCCATTATAATTAATAAAAGAATAACTGTACTGGCAAGATGCCAGTTCCACCTCCTTTAGTTTTGGGAAGATTGATCTGAGTGTTGTTGAAGTTGTTGGACTTGTTCAACGGATAAGCCTGTCCCTTCAGCTACTAGCTCAATGGATGAACCAAGCTCTAAAAGCTTGAGTGCGATTTCTAGCTGCTTCTCTTGACCACCTTCTTGGCGACCTTCTTGGCGACCTTCTTGGCGACCTTCTTGGCGACCTTCTTGGCGACCTTCTTGGCGACCTTTTTGGTAACCTTCAGCACTCACTTCCTGATAAAACCTAGTTTGCTTCCATTCTGTAAGTCCAAACATTACTTCCAACTCCCTCCAAGGACGTTTCGGAAATTTATACACCAAAGCTTGTTCTATTAATTCTATCGCATTTCTTTGCTGTGCCACTGGCAGAGCTCGCGCACATCTTTCGAGTTGTCTTATTCGTTGTGGGACATTAGCTTCTGGTTCTACTACCAGGCGTACCAGTCCTAACCCGATTGAGTTTGGAGTGTTTGGAGTTTCATCAAGGTAAAACGAGCGTAGATTTCCTGCTTGGACTTGTTGCACGGTAAGACTTGGGAATTCCCATATCCAAGCTGCGCTTAGCCCAAAATACCACCGCTTGCCAGTCGTGTTGCCAGCGATTTTGTCCTATGTAGACAAAAACTTCCTTCATTAAGCGGTAGTACAAGTCTTCATCTTTTTGAAATTGGACTTCCACAAAATAAATAGGGTCGCCATCTCGTTTGGGAAGAAAGACGCCATCAGTGCGTTTGGCAAGTTCTTTGACTTCGATGGATTTAAAAACATAGTTTTGTGCCAGCGCACTGTTGCCTCCGAGGAGTTCAAAGAGAGTGCCAGGGAGAGTTTGGAAGACTTTATAAAAGAGACTGTCGGTGCGCATTCGATTACATTGGGGTACACAAAGGTATGATTTTATATCATGTCTGGTTGAATACTTATACTTTAGGTGTTAGGTGTTAGGGATTTCCCTGGTGAAGGTGCAACGTAAACGATCCAAAAAATACCTTGCACCTTGGATTATTTTTGTCAAAAAATCCTGAGAGCATCGTCTGGTATCGCTTCCACACTTATGCATCAAAACCTATGTAGGGGCGGGTTCACCCGAAAGGAAGGCAAGCACACGATAATTGAGCTAAACCCGCCCCACAAGTATCA